>CANDYO010000154.1 GCA_947424995.1 Rickettsiales bacterium
GGACAAGCGCAAGTATCATGATGACAACGGCTGCAAATAGCCAATCCTCGGTCGATAGCTTGCTCCCGTGATGTAGGGCCTAGGTCCTACATCGATCCCTCTTAAATAACATTATAACATATTTTTTACTTACAATCCTCGGGACTAAGCTTTGCTTGGTCTCCGGGGATCCAACTATAAATTCACAACCTTGTTATACGAAATAAATTAGATGACCTACGGTCAATTTTGCTTTTTTATGGATCCACGGAAGCTAGGCTGCGCCTAGCTCCTAGGATGACAGCCGATTTTGGTTTTAAAGCCTAAAGGAACCTTTAAAGCTACTACTAACCTACTACCACATCAGCAGTAAAATCAGCTTGATTACCAGAACACTCAGACTGAGCATCAGGCTCTGCTCTCATAGAAGCACTTACTTCTTGGTCAGCAGAAGCTGTTAGGAAATAATTTGTAAAATTATCATATTTAGAACCAATATCTCTAAGGAAATTATCTAAACCAGTACCACTACAAGCTTTTTTATTATGACTATTTATGTTTTCAATCAATGCTTTAGCAATATCAAATGCATTATTGATCGATGCCATTACATCTTTAGATTCTTGCGTCTGGCCATTTTTATCAGGATGAAATTTAAAAGCTAATTTATAGTGAGTATGTCTAACGTTGTTCACTTCACTTAAGCTACTATCTTTAGTTAAGCCTAGAACTTTAAAATAATCTACTTCACAATCATAATTAGATGTTAATAACATCTCATCATTACTAAAACGCTTACTAAATATAGGCGAGCTTACTTCTTGGTCAGTAGAGGATGTTAGGAAAAAATTTGTAAAATTGTCATGTTTAGAATCAATCTCTCTAAGAAAATCATTCTGAACCGGAAATTTACTCTTTGCTCCACAAACTTCTTCCTTATCGTTATTTATGTTTTTAATTAACTTTTTTATAACATCAAATGCAGCATTGACCGACGCCATTACTTTACTAGACTCTTGCGTTCCGTTATTTTTATCAGGATGAAATTTAAAAGCTAATTTATAGTGAGTATGTCTAACATGATCTACATCACTTAAACTACTATCTTTGGTTAAACCTAGAATTTTGAAATAATCTACTTTACAATCTTGGTTATTCGATAGAAATCTATCTTCATAATTTTTATCTACAGCGGCATCTAAAGCTTTGTCTTCTATATCATTACTCATAATTACTTTCCATTGATTAAATTAATATTATGCTTGAATTGTAGCAAGCTTGTTATAACCGATGTAATTAACATCTGTCAATAAATACTTTTAAGCAAAAATTAATATATTAGCAAATAATTACTCTATCCATCGTTTATGCAGCCAAAACCATTGCTCGGGATTTGCTTTTACCCATTCACCAATTTGCTGATTAATTTGCTTCATAATGGATTCAACATCTCTACGCTCATATTCCATTGCTGGATGGATGATAATCTCAAAATGCGAATTAGGCTTTCTGATAACTTGCAGAGGGATAATCGGACAATCATACTTAAGTGCTAAACTTGCTATTGCTGATGCTGTCATCGCATCATAACCCAAAAATGGCACCTTTATCCCATCATTCATTTTTTGATCAACTAACATCACCACATGCCCTTCAGCTTGCAACACCCCAATGATTTGCTTGGCTCCACCTCGCCCCTTTGGAATAAGACCAACATCGATAGTTTGGCGTAAATCATTAATAATCTTATCGACCAACCGATTATTAGCGCTACGATAAACCACATTAAACTTCACTCCATATGGCACTAAGGCCTTACCGACAATTTCCCAGTTAGCCATGTGAGCAGTAAAAAACAAAGCCTTTTTATTTTTAACTAGATCGATGTTCTCAATTCCGATAATCTTCACATGTTTATCAAACTGATCTTGAGGAAGATTTACTAAAATAGGAGTTTCAGAAGCCATATGAGCAAAATTGCTCCATACATCTAAGATAATTTGGTTGATTTGATTGGGTTTTAATTCTGGAAAGACTCTGGTTAAGTTTCTACGAGCAGTTGCGGTTACTTTAAGCTTCATTCCTATAGTTTGGAATATTTTAACCGCTAGGCTATTAGCTTGTTTAAGGCTTAAATGTCTGATTAAAAACAACCAAAACTTAACTAATAAACATTCTAAGTAATAACGTATTTTTTTCATATATTGACTCTATTAACCTTTAATATTATCTACCTTAAACTTATAGACACAGCTTCTAATACTTCTTTCATTTCACTGTAATCCTCAATAATTATTCCTTTGAAACCTCTTTTAAATAACATGAGCAGTAATTTCCATCGGCAAATAATTCAAAGATTTTATTTACAAACTACATAAGTTTTGGCTATAGAATCATAAAACGCCCTTCTATATTGTCTGCATAAAATAGTAAAAAATGGCGGAGATATTAAAGCTATCGCTACAAAAATCTTGGTAAAATTAAAACTCCAGATTATTTTTGAGTTTTGTAATGCAAATTGAAAATTTCCATCATATATTTTAGCCCCAAAAAGAATTGCACAATATTCTATCATAATTAAAAATCATCTTAGTAAATGAAGATATTTGAGGCTTCGTGTCATAATATACCGAAATCTGATCTGGCGTTGTAAATATTGTAAACAATGAAAATCCTAGAATTATAATAAAAAATGGAACACATGAAGACAAAAAGCGTACCAATGATTGAAATACTGATATATGGTTGCCATATTCATTAATTATTTTGATTCGAAAAATACTCATAGCAATGGTACCTTGCCACTGATTTAAAGCAACCACAAAATAAGCAGCAGAAAGTAAACAAGCACTTACTGGTGAAATTATCGCCAATATAGGTTTATAAGTAAAAACTGATACAAGAATTAAGAAGTCTAGCGCAAATGCACCTATTCTTTGCCACACGTTCGCATAGTTAATATTATTTGGATCAATTTTTTCAGAATGTATGTTGAGCTCTTGCGGTATTTGATCTGAAGATGAAATATATATTACATAAGTTTTAGTAAAAAAATCATGCAAAGCCCTTTTATTATTTCTAAAAGCAATGAATAAAGCTGGTAAGCACATTGCTAACAATGTTAAATTAACAAATCTAGAAAATAATATAGGTATAGTGCTACTTATCTCTCCGCGCATACCATAACTTAAAATCCACGTTACAAAGAGTGATATGGGGCTAATGATCAAACCCATAATGCATGTTATCAAGCATATAATTAGAGTTCTAAATAAGGATCTCCAGAATGATATTTTATTGCCGGTTCCATCTATGATTCTTAAACCGCAAATTTTCATGCCTAGAGTAGATTGAAGATTAGTTATAGGAAAAATAATTAAATAAAATAATAACAAAACAAGCATTATTGGAAACGACATTAAAACTCCAGAAATCCAAGAATTTGTACTAAAAACAAGAAAAACTCTAATAAAGGTTTCAAGAGCATTATCTATTCCATTCAAAAATACTAAGATTATAAGAGTTAGTATTGATACAACTAGTATATCAATTATGAAAGCGCAACTCCTAATCCAAAATCCTGCATATTTAAAATCCATGTCTTATTATCCTAAAATTTTTTTATCAAATTATAGTTAGGTGAAAATTATAATCGATAGAATTCTTAAGGCCAAAGACTACTTTCTAGCTCAAACTCTAGGCATAGCTTCTAACACTTTTTTCATTTCACTGTAATCTCCACTGCAATGCAAAACTAAATCACAACCAGCTGCAAGAACTTGATGGGTAAGATCAGTTAACCCGCCCTTTAGAGCTTTCATATTGATATCATCACCAATAATCATTCCTTTAAAGCCTATTTTTTCACGAATATAATCAATCGATTTTTTAGAAATAGTTACTGGAAATTGGTCATCTAATTTATTATAAATAATATGAGCAGTCATTGCCATTGGTAAATAATTCAAAGCTTTAAATACAGCAAAATCTGTATTTTCTAGAATATTTAATTCTGTATCTATAACCGGCAACTCTAGATGACTATCCACCATTGCTCTACCATGTCCTGGAATATGTTTGATAATTGGAATTATTTTAGCGTCTAACAGTCCTTTTGCTGCAGCTCCAGCTAAGGCTACTACCTTGATTACATTATCACCAAAACTACGATCACCAATAATATTATCAGCATCCGGATAATATAAATCAGCAATTGGCGCACAATTCACATCTATTCCTAATTCACGTAGGTATTTACCCATCTTAAAGTAATTATTATATGCCTCTTGCTCTGTTTGTAATTTATTAGCAGCTGGAAATTCGATAAAATTCGGTTGCTTAAGACGAGCTACTCTTCCACCCTCTTGATCAATAAAAATTTTAGATTTAGGCAAAATTTCTTTAATGGAACTAGTTAATTTTCTAAGTTGAGCTTCATCTATACAATTACGCTTAAATAAAATTATCCCATATGGCTGATGTTCTTTGAATAATTCTACTTCTATTTCACTAAGCTTAATTGAAGAAATCCCTACTACTGCATTTTTCATAACTTTTAGATACCTCTTTAAAATCTTCTAAACTTATTCACAACCAGATACCGAAATCACTCCCATCATCATCGTCCCTAAGCAAATAGGAATAATTTCTGGGAATGTGTATGCAACTATACCTAAACATGGAACTAAACTAATCGCTAAACCGTAAGCACCACCTATTACAGCACTTTCTCCTACTATGTATATAAAATTTTCATTTAAACCATAATCTGATTTAGAAACACTCGAATAAAGTGAATCTAGGCCCCCTATAACCAAACCGACTTTTGCT
>CANDYO010000155.1 GCA_947424995.1 Rickettsiales bacterium
TATTATTTTACATTTATTTATATTGTTTTACGAAAACAGCTATTTACAAGCTCTTGAAGCAGATTGTCTACTTATGTCGTTTTATATCTATTGACATTGTTTTATCCAGAGTGTAGAAAATATGTAGAAAATTTTCTACACCTTTGGACCTTAAGATAACAAAAATGGACCTTGTGATTTATGAGCAATTTAAAAGAAAACAAACTTAATTTTAATAAAACTAATATACTTAGCTTAATCTTGCCAGAAAAAGGAAAAATCGCTTATTATTATGACAACCAAGTTCAAGGCTTGGGCATAATGTTATTCCCAAGCGGAACTAAAACTTTTTTTATTTATAAGAGAATTAATGGCAGGCCAGATAAAATAAAGCTTGGTAGATTTCCGCAGATGACAGTAGAGCAAGCAAGAAAAGCTGCATACTCTACTATTAACGAGATTGATAAAGGTATAGACCCAAAGCTTGAAAAATCTAAAATAGCTAAGGAAATGCTATTTTCTGAGCTATTTAACAATTTTATGGAAAAACATTCAAAACTTCATAAAAAATGTTGGCACGAAGATTTAGCTAAATATAAATTGCACCTCAAGTACTTAGCTAATAGACGAATTAGCACAATTAGTAAAATTGACATCATGCAACTTCATTCATCTCTTTCTAAGGATAGAGGTATTTATTCTGCAAATCGCATCTTAGCTTTATTAGCCACTATTTTTAATAAAGCCATAGATTGGGGTTGGGAAGGAATAAATCCATGCATAGGCATCAAAAAATTTAAAGAAAAAAGTAGAGAAAGATTCATTCAAGGCGATGAAATATCAAGGTTTTTTAAAAGCTTAAATGAAGAGCCAAGTGAGGTATTCAGAGATTTTTTCTATCTTTGTTTAATTACTGGAGCAAGACGAAGGAATGTTCAAAGCATGCACTGGAATGATATTAACTTTGGTCGTTCTGAATGGCAGATCAAAGAAACAAAAAATGGCGAATCTCAAACTATTACTCTTGCCACTCAAGCTATTACTATCTTGAAAGAACGATATAAGGGTAAAAATAGCGACTGGGTTTTTCCAAGTGCCTTGAGTAAAAGCGGCCATATTGAAGAGCCTAAAAAAGTATGGAAGAACTTACTTGATAGAGCAGAAATTAAGGATCTACGTATTCATGATTTACGCAGAACATTAGGCAGTTGGCAAGCAGCTACTGGCGCTAATAGCTATATAATAGGTAAATCTTTAGGTCATAAAACTCAACAAGCCACAGCAATTTATGCAAGACTAAATATGGATCCAGTTCGAGAGTCTGTTAATAGAGCTACTGATGCTATGTTTGCAGCTGTAAATATGGATAAAAACAATCTTTAAAGCTAGTAATTTCTGGTGTTTCTAGTAGGGAGCATAGGTGGTTTATCTGGCCATTATAGATCCAACTCACTTATAACTATATTATAATAACGCATAGAAAAAAATCGCTATTACTGATTTTATTTTCTATTAATTGTAATTAACCTAATTATGTGCTATAATCAAGCTTGTAATAAGGAGTTATAAATTAATGGAGAAAATCATGTCAAATCAAGAAAATAAATTTGTGATAGAAACAAGTTGCTCTTTTGTCGGAGGAGATAAAAGTCAGCAAGGCTTACAGGAATACATAAGTAGCTCTAAATTTAATAAGAATTTATTCATCGAAACAGATTCTGCTTTTATAGAGAATAAAGAAGTGGTTGTAATGGGCAATAGCACAGATACTACTGACTAATATTTTTATAAAAGTGCCGACTGCATTTGATTTTTAGGAGCGTAGATTATGTCTAGTATAACAGTTGGTCAAGAGGTTTTTAATCTTTTTTATTCCTTTAACAGCACATTGTTCAAATTGTATTTTCAGAAAAGGGCTTTCATTAATGAAATAGTACACTTAGATGACGCAGGCTTTGTAAGATTTATCTATGAAAAAGGTGATATTAAATTTGCCAGCGCTCTAATCAATACAGGGGTTGCTTTTAGTTCAAATAAGTTATTATTTGGCTTATATAGTCGTGATTATAATGTGTTAAAAGCACATATTACCGATATCAGAGATAGTATTAGCATTAGTGATTATCGTATATCACATGATATTTTAGACGCTATGTATTCGAATCATTATGTAAGGCATTACGACTCATTTGAATGTTTTTATCCTCCAGCAATATTAGCAAATATAACTAAAACTAACCGTCCAGAGTACAGCGCCAAGATTTATCAACTCTATAAAGATTTATATGATGGTGGATCTGCTGTTATAAAAGATGTTTTAGATACCTGCGCTGTTGTAGCACTCAACTCTAATGCTAATATAAGAATTATTGCTCCAATAACAGATAGCAGTGCTTTTAAGCATAATTTATACATTAATGTGAGCACGCCAAACGAACTAAGACCTGCTTGTTTAATGCCGCTATATAATTTTGATGATCTTGAGGTTGGCAGAGCTCTGCATGAGCTTACGCATTTAGCAACTTATCATAATTTCCAAAATAATGGAAACCCATATAAATATAGCGATAACTCACAAAAGCAAGGATACAATTATGCTGCTAAACAAATGATTAGTAATATAACTTCTTTAATGAAAATAGACTTTTCTCTTGCAGGCGTAGAAAATACTACAATTACCACACTGGAATTCAAAAATGATCTCTTAGAAAAGAAAGATATCATCCTTTATTCAACTATACATAGACTAGATGAGCCCATAATATTAAACCTTGTATCAAAAATATTTTTTCAGTATGCGAAAAGTAGTGAATCTGCGACGAAATATATAAAGGCTTTATATGAAGCAGAAGTAATATCTAAAAATACCTCTAAAGCTGCAGAAATAGCTCTTGAAAGATTTGGAGATTGGGCAATTTATCCAGATGAAGAACTAGATAAAGAGTCAGTAGCAAGATTTGTTGAGTTGCATTATCGGTTTGAAAAGCTAGGTTATAATCAAAGCGTATTAGAGTCTATGATGAATCATTGGCAAAATAACATTAGTCCTATTGCGATAGAGCTAAAAAAATCATTACATTTAATAGATTGCATCACAGAGAAACCTGATAACTCTTTGTCAACTGAGCATGAAATCAGCTCAACAGCATCCATACTAGGTAGATCTACTGATATACCAGATTTATGAGTAAGGCTTTTCAATTTTTGCCATAGACTCCATAACAAGTGGTCCAGTTATAAGAAGAAAACTAATTTTTGCAATTTTAATAGAGAAATACTTAGTAAATTTATACTCAGCGCAACATAAAGATTAATATTTCACATTCTCCATCCAATCCATGCCTGAATAATGACATAACTTTTTTACATGCGCTACTGTTAGAACGCTATAATTTCAACGTTGTATCAAAATTATCTGTAATCTTTGTTGGCTCCTCTAGAATACGTAAAATATCAGTAGCGCAATAAACTCGATCTCGCTTTCCTTGTGAAATTTGCGAAACTATACCTAGCTTTTCAAGTTTATCTATGATTCTTTGAGCTGTAGTGAATGCTACAGATAACATCTCAGCTGCTTTTTTAACAGTAAGGTATGGATTAACAGCAAGATATTTAACAATATATTGACCATTTTCTTGAGCTTGTAAGCCAATTTTAATTTGCCAATCGGTGATCAACATATTAATTCGCTCAGCTCTTGACAACACATCCAATGATTGTTCTGATATACCATTTAAGAAATAGATAAGCCACTCAAGCCAAGTTCCTTTGCTACTAACATTATATAACTGAGTATAATATTCTTCTCTTGTAGCTTCAAAAAAAGCACTTAAGTATAAAATGGGAGATGGAAGCAATTTTCTTTCGATCAGAAGTAATGTGATTAGCAGTCGTCCTATACGTCCATTACCATCCAAGAATGGGTGAATCGCTTCAAATTGATAGTGGCATAATGCAATATGAATAAGTGGAGGTAAGGTCCTGTCATGCAAAAAACTCTCAAAAGAGCCTAAACAATCCATAAGCTCATTTGGTGTTGGAGGTACATATTTTGCTGTATTTATAGTAGCTCCTGGACTTCCAATCCAATTTTGTGATATTCTGAATTCTCCAGGAGTTGCATGAGACCCACGAACACCTTGCATTAGCTTCTCATGGACCTCCTTAATTAATCTAAGTGAAAGCGGAAGATCTTGAAGACGCTTTAATCCATAATCTAAGGCTATTATATAATTATGCACTTCTTGTAAATCATCAGGATTGCGATCTACTTGAATCCCAGCCTCCTGTGCTAACACTTCTCCAAGTGTTGCTTGAGTTCCTTCTATTTTGCTCGACAGGACGGCTTCGCGCGTTATAAAGGGGCGCATTAAAAGATGAGGATTAGGTAATTTGGCTCCTTCCCTAGATAACATACCAAGAATATAATCAGCTCTTGATAAACTATTTACTAAAGCAGTATCCCATTCTATTTTAGGTGGTAAGTGATTAGGTATGAAGGCTTTGTAACCAGTTATAGTCTTGATAACTTTTCCTGATGGTGATTCTTTGATATCCATTTTGTAACCTCACATATTTATAATAACTATAGCCCTTATTTTCAAAAAAGTCAAAAAACAAAAATAAGCTCTCGCCTTCTTTGTTTGAGTGAAAATAATAAATGCTCTTATTATCGATATAGTTAAAAAACGAAGTTAGCGATCGTTTATTGCCCGACCACCTAACAATGAGTGTCAACAATCCATTTAGTAAATCTCATATCAGCCTTGTTCTCTTTCCCTTCTAATGAATAAATATAAGCTTCTTTTACAAAAAATAATATTTGTTC
>CANDYO010000156.1 GCA_947424995.1 Rickettsiales bacterium
ATATACCAGTTTAGCGAAGAGAACTTATTTTAGTTCAGACTATCCATATGATGGATTAATATATACGCCGCAATCACGATATAAATATGAGTCTCCTGCTAAAGGTCAAAATATAATAGCAAAAACCGTTAAAAGAACATTAATCACTGAATCTAATATAATAGGCAATTTAACTAAAGCTGATTGGCTTCAACTTGAAAATTACCAAAATTTTGAGCCACTCAACTATAGCATGGTAGATTTTGCTCATATAATTGATGAAGATCTCCCTCCAGAAACAGTTTTGAATGTAAACTTAGGAGCACAACTTGCTGCAGATAGAGAAGACCTTCTACGGCATCCAAAAAGTCTATACACAAAATTACGAGCTCTCTTTGGCGATCAATATGCTACAGCAGACTTTTTACTTGAAAAACTATGGGATATATTACTTGGGCTCACAACCAAAGAATTGAAAATTCTTAATAATGAGTTGCTTACAGCTGCACGGAAGGGGGATAATAATGCAATAATAGAGCTACTCCGTAAAGGAGCGCAGGTAAATAGCATCCACGATCATGGCGTTACTCCTATATTCTTAGCTGCAAGATACAATCGTACAGATACTGCTGCATTACTTATAAACAATGAAGCCGATGTTAATATTATAGCAGATCAAGGAGGTAATGCTCTTTATGAATCAGCATATCGTTGCCATTCTAGCATTACCCAACTACTTGTAAATGCTGGGGCCAATAAAGAAGCTAAAATGCATGGGTATTCACCCCTTAGTGCTGCTTTAGTATCTAGATGCGTTGAAGATGTTCAAATTCTTGTGGACAGTGGAGCACAAATATATTACAAAGACCCTACTCAGAATTTTGATATTTATTCTCCCTTATATATAGCAGCCTCTAATTACAAGAAAAGCAATAAAGTTAGCAATGACATATATAAAATTATTATGGATCGTTATTGGCAGTCTATAGAAAGCAATGTGCAAGGAATGAAGACTACTAATTCAGTATATAATTTCGATTCGCAAGGAATAAATGAAATTGCTTTGATAATGATGGTTAAAAATGAAGAAGATATCATTTTTGAAAATTTGGCTTGGCATTTTGTTATGGGATTTAGAAAATTTATTATCATAGATAATGCATCAACCGATAAAACTAAACAGCTAATCAAAAACTTTGCTGATCTTACAGAAAAAACTGCCAAAGTTTTTATTATTGATGATCCTATTTTTGAACATATACAAGGCCGAATTATCACTGGTGCATATAGTTTAGCTCGCTCCGTATGGCCAGAGGTAACTTGGATTTTTCCAGTGGATGCAGATGAATTTTGGATCGCAGAACAACCATTAAATGAAATCTTGAGAAAGATTCCAGATCATATAGATACTATAAGCGTAGTTAGTGCAAAATATTTTGCCTCTGACGATTATTATAATTTTGATAATACTACAAAGTTTTACGATAAATTACATTATCGTAGTTATAGTTACAAAGAACATCATGAAGGTAAAGTTGCAATAAGGTCTAAAAACTGTATTACGATTGCACAAGGGAATCATTATGCTTCTATAACACCTAATTGCGGCCTCAATACAGTATTAAATGATATACCTGGAAATTTGTTTAATCTAAATATGTATGAATTCCCAATACGCTCTATCGCTCATGCTCATAAGAAATTTTCTAATGGAATAGAGGCTAACAATAAAGCTATAGCATTAGGCTTAGTACCAGCAAATACAGCTTTTCACTGGAGCACATATGCAGAATATATGAATAAATATGGAGAAAAAGCAGGAGAAGTAAGATTTAATGACTCATTCATCGATTTAGCTTACGCTTTAGATGATGCTCTATTAATTGGAAAAGCGATAAACAAATTCTATGACATAGTGCATAAATCTGATATTCAAAACTTGAATGATCAATTTTTTGAAGCCGTTCAAAAAGAGGATAAAGATACTATAATAAAGTTAGTTAATATAGTTGATGTTAATAGTAAAGATGATGATAATAATACCGCTTTACATACAGCAACAACGAATGGAAATATAAAAACAGTTGAAATATTATTGGCCATAGAAGGAATAAACGTTGATGCAGCACTAGACAATGGCGTAACTGCTCTTTATACAGCTATATATAAAAAATATTCAGATATCACTCTACTTCTTTTGAATGCCGGAGCTAATCCAAACGCTATAGTAAATGGCTACAAGCTATTGCATTTAGCTGCTCATCTTGGATCAGTTACAGATGTTAAGAATCTTATCGATAAAGGAGCAACAGTAGATTATGGTCGTAGCTTTGCACATACTACATTTTTTATAGAGTCTGTTATTGATAATCGCAACAAATCACCTGAATATAGTAAGATATACGATCTTATTATGCAGAGTTATTGGATGGAGTTTAAAAATTCACAACCAGAAACTCAAATTATACCGATACAAAATGCCAATCAAACCATGTCTATACCTCAAATTATCCATAGAGTTTGGACGATATGGAATCCAGAAAAACCCGATATGCCAGAAGTGTATAAAGAATTTGATTTAGTACTTAGAGATTTGCACCAAGATTGGCAATTTATGGAGTGGGATGACAAAAAAATTCTTTCTTTTATAAATGAGTTCTATCCTGAATTTTTACCAACCTATTTATCTTATGACGAACCCGTTAAAAGACATGATGCATGTCGCTATTTTATCATGGATCATTTCGGTGGAGTATTTATTCAACATAGTTTTAAGTTTCAAAAAAATATAAAACCATTACTTGACGGAGCTGATTTAGTTTTATCTGAAAATACTAGATATTCAGGATTACTGCAGAATGGTTTTCTTGCTAGCGTTCCACATCATCCTTTTTGGAAAATATTAATAGATGCATTACCTAATAAAGCTCATTTATCTACACTTGACGCTACTGGACCACATTTTTTGGCTGCTTTCGTTAAAGATTATTTAGCAAGAGCAGAACATACTCCTATAAAGATACTCAATCGAGAATATTTGCTACCCTTTAACTGGAATGAAAAACATATTCCTATTATTAACTCTACGTGTATTCAAAATACTTCACAATGCTTTGAGTTATTTCCAGATGCTTATAGTTTTAATTTATGGAGTTGGACTTGGAGAGATTCAACTAAAAATACAGCTAAAGTTGATTTATCAGTATTAGAAGATAACTCATTGGAACCAGACTATAAAGTTCTTGTACTTAACTTACCTAAATCAACAAAAAGATTGGAAAAAATTAGCAAAAAACTTGATTCAGCTGGAGTTCCATATGAAGTATTCGTTGCAGTTAATGGGTATCATGACGTTGAACTTACCAACACATTAAATGGGCAGCATTTTATAGGTAGAGATATTATTGATAAGAAGATAGAAATTTCTCTAAATACTCCTTATAAAGTAATATGCAACTCTAAAATTTATGAGCAAGCTAGTTTCACAGTTACACTTACTCAGCGTCCTTTGAATGCTGGTGAATTTGGTAGATGGTGTAGTGATGTAGTGATGTGGCAATATATCAACAAAAATAACTATACAACTACTATTGTCTTTGAAGATGATTTTGAACCATTAGAGCATAATTTTAAACCGCTAGTGGATAATTTTATTAAAGCCTTACCATCTGGGTATCACATAGGATATCTTGATACCTGGATAATGGAAGGAGGAATTACACCTCTTACAGGCAATAGAAATCATATTGCTCAGTTTATGAGTAACTCAAAATGGTACGGAACTTGGGCCGTCGTATTAAGTAAGAAATTTATTACAGAAATTTTATCTACTAACCACTACTATGGCATGCAAGACGAAATGCTTTTAAGAAAGGCACAAAATAATGAATTAGAAGTATATATATCAACATTAAAACTTACTAATATCCCCTCTATTGAATTAACAGGTCTAAGCGAGAACTCAGAAGTAAGTAAAATGGGTGTTAGAGCTAATCATCCTAATAGCGGAAATTTTGATTTAGAATATAGAGACTCACAAAATACAGCTACAATTGATATATCGATATTAGAGCCCGTGAATCAAGATGACTCCAGTCCATTATTAGGAGTTTCTGATAATGGGTGATTTATTCAAGATGCACAATATATTCAAAAAAAGGAGTTTATTAAAATGATAATGGATTTATTAGGCATCATTGCAAATTGCTGCAGTAGTGGAGAAGGAGCATTAGATGGTTCTTTTGTGGAAACTCAGTATAATAATAGTATGGATCAAGGACCAACTTTAAAATCATTATTAGACGGTGATTTTGATAGATATAAAGCTATGGCAGAATATGCTATTTCCATTTATAGTAGTACCTCTGAAGTTGAATTATGCAACTATTTCAGCAAAAAATTTACTGAAACTGATTTTTATATGCCTAAAGGTTCGATAGTGTTAGAGCTTAACGGCAGAGTAGGTAATCAGTTATTTGAATATGCTGCAGCGTATTCTTTAGCCAAACAAACAGAAAGCAATCTTTATGTATTAGTTAATCCGAGAGCAACTGATCGCAACGAAGTAAATTATTTAGATGCTTTTAATATTCCACAAGAGTATTTTCTTTATAAAAATGAATTTAATCAACAATATTTAAAATTATTATATCCTTATAAGGAATATGGTAGCCCACATATTACGTCGATAGATGTTCTTAATCAAAATTTTAAAACAACATATGTTAATAGTATTAATTTCTTTGATGTAGCTAGCCAAAAAAATAATCAAATTCTGGTTATGAATAGCTTGTTTCAAAGCCCATTTTTTTTC
>CANDYO010000157.1 GCA_947424995.1 Rickettsiales bacterium
CTTAAATGGCTAGTTTCAGATAATGCAGAATTTGCTGATTTAAAAGATGGGAATGAACAAGACATAGCAATGGATAAAATAGATAAAGCTTTACTTGAAAAAGTAAGGCTCAGAAAATTATATTTATTATGGTCAAAGGATCGCGAGCTCTACAATAACGAATATGAAATCGCTCAAATGACAGAATATTGGGCAATGTGGCTTAAGGCACAAACAGACTTATTCGATAAATATGATGATTGTGATATCTCTACTCCAGCTGAAGTGAGTGAAAATGAAAAGCTGCAAACTTATCTAGAAAAAGAATTAAGAGAAAATTTCGATGTTTTTAAAGCAAGTATTGAAAGAAGAGCTAATATCTCTAATACTGCTGATTCTGATCATTTAATGCAAAATCCCACTTACCTCATTCTTAAAGCCTGGCGTTATATGCAAATTGATGCATTACAAAAAAGAGATGCCTCCGTTAATATATTAGAAGCATTAAGTAGCGATGATAATAATTGGGTTGGAATTGGTGGGTTTGTTAAAAAAGCTATTAAAGCCACCATATCTGTAGTTCAAAACGTAATTCCAGGATTTTCAAGTTCAAAGTTCCAGAATTATGAGATCAATAATCCATTAAAAGATTCAAAAGCATTTGTTCAACTAGCTCTTGATCGCGATAATAAAGCTATTAATAGTAATACTTGGATTTCTTATAATGCTATGAGCTTTATTCGTCTATTACATGATGGAGATGGCATTAATGAAATTGCTCAAGCTGCAGATGCCGATCGAATTAAACGGCAATTTATTTCTGATACTCAAGATGCAATAGGTGTGATTCAAGACCAAGTGATACCTCAGCTGGAAGGACAATTAACTCAATTATTAGCTTTGAACTTTGTCAACTATCAAGATGATTTAGCAATACAGTTAATTGGGAATATTCAAATTTATAAAAAAATTATTGAAGCTTTATATACTAACGCCGAAGCGGTAAGCAATGCATCAGGTGAGCAAATGGCTCAACTTGGAGAATGGAAGCCACTAGAGGAGTTAGTGCGCAATATAAACATAACCCAGGCGGTAATTAATGCCAGCATAGACTTAAAAGACGTGGTTGGGAGAAGTGAATTAACTAATATTACCAGCCCCATAATTTTTAAAAGCATGCAAGAATCTATTAATGAAATTGGTGCACATGGAGTGGCAATTTTTACAATTGATTTTAGGACTTTAGAGGAAGAAGAGGAAGATTGGTTTGGTACAGTATTTTCTGCGGTTCTTGGAGTCGTACAAATAATGGCTGGAATAGCACTTATTGCCGTAGGAAATGTTTTTGCAACATCATTTGGCGTATCATTAATAGCTATGGGAATCGGAGATTGCCTTGGAGCAGTGATTTCTGTAATAACTGGCAATCCGATTCCGATAGACGCCTATATCAATTCTAAAGGCATATCATTAGGAATTGCAATTGTAACGGCTGGCTTATTACATTTTATCAGTGGTATTCAAGCTTTACAACAATTTGAATGGGTTAAAAACCTTAAAAATGGAGCCGAAACAGTAGCAGGATACAGTGCATGGGAAGCTGTAGGTCATGCTGCAGTGATGGCTGCAACCACCACTCTAGCAAGTGCGGTTTTGTATAATTTAGCCAAGCCTACAATTGACAAGGAAGATATAGCAGCTGAAGTGGACGGTAAAGTAAATAGTCTTTTAGATGATTACAAAGATTTATTACAAAAGATTTTTGCTACTGCTATAGCTAATGGTGATAAAAACTTAAGACAAATATTAAAGGTCTTAGAAGTAAAAATGGCGCAAATTATCAAGAATTATAGTAAACGCTTTAATAGTGACGGCTTGCGTTTTGGCGTAGGTGTTGGTGCCAACGTTGCTGGACGTGCGATTGGAGGACTTGGCACAGCAGGTGCAATAATTGGTGGAGCTCTTCAAGCGGGGACATCGGCAGCGATGGGAGGAGTTAAATACCTAGAAGCCATTGATACTATGATTTCAGAAATTGGCAGCCTTATTAGAGAAACGGGAAATTCCATCATCAATAGTGGCGAGATGATGAAAAAAAGACTGCAATTCAACTCTGCTGCTTTGGCAAATGATTTATTCGAGGCTATGCAACAACAAAATTTCGTAATTGCTGGTGAGATAAATTATAGTAATTGTACTAAGTTTATGGATGTAAAATTGAGCGGCAAGCTGTCTGGGTACAATCAAAAATTAGTTGACTCATGCGAGGTGGTTAAAAAGGCTATAACTGGAGATTATGCTCAAGATAGAGCGCAATTAGGACGATATCTCAAAGCACAAATGACAGGATCGGTATATAATATTGGCAGACAATTCACTAAAGAAGTAGCGGATACTGTTGTCAGTGCGGCAGCCTCCACTAAATTAGGAGAGCAGATCCTTAAAGCCGCTGATGATATAAAAAATAAATTTACCAGCAGCTCAACTTTAATTCAAGATCAGTATAACCAGGATGGAATTGCGCCGAACTCAAAACATGAACGAACGCCCATTGAACTAGAAACAACCATTAGGAAAAGCGGAGTTGGAGCAAATCCAGATGGAATTAAGCATAAAGTTAAGGAGGGCGAAACGGTTTGGGAAATAGCTAAAAAATATGGCATGACCGAATCTGAGTTAATGCAAGCTAATCCGAAACTTAAAATATACCAAAATGAAAAAGGAGTTAATATAGTTATAATCAAACGAGGAGATAATATATTCATTCCTGCAAAATATGCTCCTGTAACTCAGTCTACAACAAACAATCAGTATCCTCATGAGACTCAACCTTCACCTACTACTTCAAATGTTGCTAATGATAATCACAAAGCTGGATCAAAATCAGGAAGCTGTCCAGGCGACGGTCCAGGAGTTTGTTTTGCGCATAAAGGGGCCGCAACAAAAGACGGTAGTTTATCATATGAAGAATTTAAAAATAATAAACTTAAAGAATTGAAGTGGCAGTTATATGAGTTGTCTAAAAAAGATGGAGCTCAGACGATTGGATTGTTTAACGAAGCTGGAGTACTTTCAGAATATAGCCTGTATGATGATGTTATACTTAATGATTATTTAAAGAAAGCATATGGAATTTATCAAGAGAGTGGTAGCGTAATAGTTACTCCTCCAGGACTAATACTTCATACTTTAGGTGGAGCAATTAAAGATTTTCAGCAAAATAACCCTAAAACCAGTGGAGCAATAAAAGATGCAGTCGATGGATTAGAGAAACTACTAGGCTCTGTAATCCAACCTTTGCTGGCGGCTAACGCAAAATTTGCTGATACATTTTATGATATTGTTATAGGAAAGCAAACAAAAGAGTCTTTATATCAAAAAGAAAATGAATTTTGGCAAGAAGTCGGTAAAAAATATGAAGCAAGCTTTACTGCTGAACAAAAAGAAGCAATTGAATTTGGTTTCAAAGGTACTGAAGTTATTGGGGCAGGTAAAATAATCAAGAATTTGTTCACTGCAGCCTTAAAACAAGTAAAGCCTCATATTAAAACCCCTATTGATGTCTCAGATTTGAATCCAAGGAATCAGATTATTCACGAAATATTTCAGGTGGAAGGGGTTGAATGGTCAAGTGAGTATAACAAATGGCTTAAAACAGTCGATACTAGTAAAATTGAACGGCATCATGTGTTTAGTGATAAGCATCCAAATATAGCTGATGTGGATTTATTTAAGAAAGGACTGCTTGATCCAAAAATATTAAAAGATCCACGGAATATTATGCTGTTACCAAAAGAATCGGGTATACATCCAACGATGAATACACATAGTGGTAGACATACCACTGTTCATACAAAAAAGATGATTCTTGAGCTTCGTAAAATTTATCAAGCTTATGATGCTAAAATTATTACTAAAGATCAAATTGAAACCAAATATTGGCAAGCAGTAAAAACAGAAAAAACTAGCTTATATTATGGTAAGTCAAAATTATATAACAAAGATTAAGGAGAATAAAATGGCATGTTTTTTATATTCTGGGTATGATGCACCTTACTATCTAACTTTAATTGTGGATAGAGAGAAAATTAAATCTGCTGCAACTGAAACGTTAGAAGAGTACCTTGTAACAAATAGATTTGGCCTTGCTCCAGACAGAATAGATATTTATAGCCCAATTAGTTATTCTATAAATAACGGATACAAGGCCAACATCGAATGTCTTTATTATAATTTTGATACAGCGGCTAAAAGAAAGTTTAAAGTTGCAACAAAAGATGCGTTACTCAAATATGATTTTCTAGGTACTGCTGGACTAGATATTCCTGTAGTAAAAGAATCAATTGCAGAGATGTTGAAAAAACATTGTGGAGAAAAAATTCAAATAATTGATGTAGTTATTGCATTAAAGAATGGTGAAGAAATCACCGACTATAAAGCTATAAATGTTATTAATAGGGTCGAGGCTTTTACTTGGGAAGGTAGTGAAAAAGATATGTATTACGAAGAAAATTCAGCTGAATTTAAAGAATACTTGGATAAAGGGCTTGATTGGGTGCCCAAAGAAACAAGGTTTCGTTTGGAAAAAGAAAAAAAGGCATGTTTTAAAAAATATGGTTATCCTCAGGGTAGTATGAAAACGATTGCCTATAAAAAAGAAGTTATTGATAAAGAAATAATATGCAAAGACTCTATAACAGAAGTTAACCTTATCTTAATTGGCGATCAATTTGCTTCAGAACTTAAAAAACATAAATTTAAGGG
>CANDYO010000158.1 GCA_947424995.1 Rickettsiales bacterium
GAGACTAAAATAGAAAAAATTTTTCCATATATAGCTGATGCAGTGGTTACAGTAAGAAGCTTTACTACAAGTTATAATCCATTCTTTGTTATAGGAAGCGTTGTTGCAGTTGATATATCTAGTAAGATAATGTTGAAAGCTATTCCTACCAACATAAAAACCAGCATTGATTTGGGTTTAACCTGTTTAGGTGTTACAGAAGATATCTCTAATACTTTTATTAATATATATTATACTTATTGGAAAAAAACAGAGAATACATATAGTCTAAAAACATATCAGTCTTGTCAGGCACTGGCAGAGTCTTTTATAGAAATAAAATGGTTAAAAAATATATATGATTATACTTCATATCGTACTTATTATTTAAATAAAGTTATTATAATGCTTGAAGTTAGAAAAAATCAAGACTCAGCAGAAAGTAAAAATGCTTTAGCAGAAGAATTTGGTAATCAAAAAGCCGAATATATATTTAACTACGTTACTAAGCCAGGATTAGATATAAAATATGAACTACTAGAGCAAGTTGCATCGGGCATTATAACGGAAACAGAATATAATAACAAATTGCAGAGCCTAAATTTCTCAATTGATATAGAAAATATTCATTATGATTTATGTGTTAAGCTAAATATTAATATTTCTCAAGACAATGATACGATGCATTATAATTGTTATAGTAAGGAGGCTGAAATAGTTGATCATATAATTATCGTGAGTGATAAGCTTGTGGAATTGTATAATTTGTATAGCGAGTAGAGAGGGGATGATTTTTTAATTTATTGTGGATTTTTAGACTTTCGTTCAAAACTAAAAAATTGTAATAAAATCCATTACTACCCACTATAGCAAAATAGTGATAAATGAACTATAATGATCAAGATAAGCGCAGACATCTGGATTAGATATGAATTACTTACTGTAATTAAGTGCTTCTAAAGATTATTTTAGAAGTGTAGATTTAACTAAAGAAATAAAAAGCAAGCCTATGATGATGCTTTTGCTCATTATAATAGAAAATTATAATTTGAAAGATGTAGAGCAGACAAAATTTTCTTAAAAGTGTATAAAAGGAAGATTTGCAACATTTATTTCTTGTCGTAAAGAAATTGGATGTTTACTTGCAGTAGTGTGTATTAATCGAAAAAGATCTTGAAAGAATTAAAACACGATGATATAGAAATTTATGCAGAATTCTGCCAAAAGTTACCTAAAGGATGAATCAGTCATAGTTAAAGAGACTAGTTTATTATTCAAAAATAGTGCCATTACTGATAGATATATTGATATAAAATTGCATGAACTCCATAAATTGCCTAGATTTTTGAGCTAACACAAAGATTGCATAGTCATAAAAATATATAATTTTACATATTAAAATACAAAAATTGATAGAGATTGATAAACAGTATAATCTTAGATTCTTACTTAAGCTTGAATTTATTTCAATAACTATTTTTTGGAAGGTATAAAAAAGTTATAAATGGAGGGGTTATATGGAAGAAATATTGAAATTAATAAAGTCACACAAAAAATTTCTGGAGTTATTGAATAATAAGATAAAGCAAGAACAAACAGAAGAAGGTGAAGACTCAAGAGAATATATAACATCTAGGCTGGAACATATTGTGGAAGATAAGAATTTAGATGATCTCTTACAATCAGAACAAATTCAATCTAAAGGAGGCGAAGATTCTGAGAAATCCTTAGAATCGGAGCAAGATCAATCTGAAGAAGATGTGGACTCAGATGAACCAAGTGCAGCAACGATACCATATATTTATGATTATGAATATATAAATCTTCGATTACAGTATCTAGAGGAATTAGAGAATTCTTTAGCAGAAAAAAAGCTATATATTGAATATTATGATGAGTGTTATGAAGAGCACGTAAGTCATTTTGGGCATGAAGTTAGTAAGTTTAATACATTATTACTTCATTATAGTAAAGGGGTAGCAGTAGAAATAAATATAGAAAATGCAAATCCTTCAGCATTTGATGTTATTGATATAATTTCTGATAACAATATATGCAGAAGTTTGTATATGAGTTGTAGTTTTTTAGATCCTTACTTTTTAGCTAGCAAGGATTTTATTGATGCTCTAAATTCTTCTCCTTACTTGAGTTTTATAGAAATATATCCAGGAGAAAACCATAAGAACTATGATGATATAGATCAAGAAGCTGTTAGCAAATATTTATCAGGTAAATTACATATAGATAGAGATCTTATATTTGTTTGGGATGAACTAAATATTTTTATTAAAGAAAAAGATAGCTCTAATGTTTTATCGATACATACTGAAAATTTACTTGAAAGTGTAAATGAAGATACTGGAGAATGTATAACAATTGATGATCCTGATGATTTTGACGATAAAGAGGTAGATGAAAATGGAGAATGTTATACCTTGGGAACTGATGGGCTTGGACATTATTTTAAATTTTCTGATCCGATATATAAAAATAAACTTACGAAAGAAGAATTTCAGCAACGCTTACAAAGCAAAACAACATTTAGTATTGAGCTATTTTACAGAGGAATAGCATCTGGTGTTGTAAAACTTAACAAGGGGCCTTCTTATTCTAGAGATTGCAGTCATATTAATATTGATAATATAGATGTTAATCACGAATATGATGGTTGGCGATTAATTGATTATGCTGCTAAACATGGACATACGCTACTAATTCGTGAATTTTATCGTCTTGGTAAAATTAACTTAACTGAATTAAATTCAGATAATACTTCTCCTATGGAAATAGCTATAGAACATAGCATACCTAACACCATTATGGCTTTGTTAGGTTTATCAGAACTTTCAACAGATATAAAAAGTATAGATATAGATTGTGAAAACAGAAATTTTCTGAATAAAAAACTTCATACAGGAGACACTTTTCTAATACGTGCAGTAAAATTTAATAAAAAAGATAATCTAGAGCTGTTGTTGAAATTAGGAGCTAATCCAAATCAAGTCATATTTGGTAAAACAGCTGCAGATTGGGCATTAGAAAAACAATCCTATGATTGCCTCATAATTTTATTAGAAAGTGGAGCAAAATTTCCACCTGATGGCGATGGTTACTTAGAATATATAAAAGAGTTTTATAATAAACGCCTTGAAGCAATACAAGCTTTAAAAGAAGGAGATCTTTTTAAGGTTGAAGAAATGCTTAGAACAGAAAGGTTAACGCATAGTTTTTTAAGCATAGAGAATGAAAGCGCACCATATATAGCTTTTGTAAATAATAAATTTGAGATTTATGCAATGCTAAGATCTAAAGGTTTTTCTCTATTAGATTCAGAAAAATCTATCATAAATGTAGATGTATTGAGAGATAGAGAAATTTTTTTATTAAGACAAGCAATGATTGCATTTACTAATAAACATGCTTATTCAAGTATAAATTACCTAATGTCTAGAACTAAGATTTTTCAATCAAGCGATAATTTTTTTGAACAGGTACTTTCTATATATAAAACACTTTCTAATATTCCAGAAGTACTTGCTATTTTTGAAATTTTAGAATATTCGAATGCTCCTCTTGATATTATATATGACTTCGAAAAAGATAATATAGAGGAAATTTCTGGAGGACTAGGATCAACCAAAGCAGCTGGAGTTTGTCAATTTAAAGCAGGTTATATATTTATTGGTGGTAGAGTAGATACTAGAGAATTATTAGGAACTATTGCTCATGAATTAACTCACCAAGCAGTTTATTTATTATATAAAAATGATTGTAATCCCTTTGATACAAAGGATGATAATGCAATAAATAAATTGAGTAGTGCAAGAGATCAAGCATATTATTTTTCGAAAGATCCGATAATAACTAGAGTTTTTACAGTTTATAAAGATACAGATCATGACGCAGAGATTATAGTACGAGTTCCTCATATATTAGCAAAATACGGATATAAAAAAGGCCATGAGTTGCTCGAAGATGAAGCTCCGCTTTTGGTGCAATTCTATCAAAATTTTATTGTTACAAAAAGTAAAGAGTTTGTTGATCAGGTGAGAAATCGTGGCATTACAGAATATGCAAATCCAGAAACTAAAATGTTATTGGAAGTTTATTCAAAAGATGGTTTTTCTTACAAAGAATCTGCTTTATCTTCAGATAATTTATTTTATCTAGGTGCATTAACAGGAAATTTTATTATTTCTCCTACTATTCAATATTTTGATGATAAAGTTACTGGACGTAATGAAGAAAAAAATTTTTCGGAGTATTATACTGGTAATTTAAATACTCAGACTTTGGTTAAGTCTATTGTTTTTTCTGCGGTTTTATATATTACGCCAGATTATTTTAGTATAGCAAATAAAATGCTCATCGCAAAAGTATCTAGTGATTTAGTAATCAATGGAATAAATTTGCCTTCAGGTTACGCCTTATCAGCTCTTGGTTATATTGCTAATTCCTTTGCTACTTTTTACATTACAGGTCAACATAGGCATATTGATTATGAGAGTCAACTATATCAAAAACATTCATTTATAATTGGCGCAGTTGTTACAAGTAGTGCAGATTTACTAAAATTAGCATACAATGCTTATGATTACATGATGATTGGCAAAGATTCTAATCTAATAAACACAGAAGAATAAACAATGCTTTCTAAT
>CANDYO010000159.1 GCA_947424995.1 Rickettsiales bacterium
TTACCTATAGTAGTGTAGTAATTAGCCATAGAGGAAAAGCTCCCCTGTTTATTTCCATTAAGGCCATAAAGATGGTCTAATTTTTCTGCTAATGAATGGCTTATATAATGTTGAGGGCGAAGATAATTAATCGAGCTCATAAAACTATTCGCATCATCCCTTATTGCGAAAGGATTTTTAGTGTAAGCCTTCATTGTGTCAGCTATATCTTTTACCAATAAAGCATTATCGCTTTGACAAGCATAATGAAGAACATTCTTTCCGCTATCATTGGTAATTAAATTATTTGCGGCATCATAAACTTGTCCACCTTTCTTAGCTACCATATCATAAAGATCTTTATCGCCAAATTTTGCAGCCAGCATTAAACAACGATTGAGTTTGTCTTGATTTAACTTAGTTTCTTTGAGATATTGTTTTATAGCATGTTTAGCAAGTTCAGTGCCATTATCACCTTTGGAAGCCAGGTATGATATGGTTCTTTCCATATTATTAGGATCTTTAGCGTTAACAACTAGTAAAACGGCTTTGTCTTTTGCTTTTTGACTAAAATCCACCAATTTACCAAAATAACTAACAGCTTTGCTAACTCTTTGCTGTTCAGTTTGTCCATACATCCAGTCATAAGTCTTTTTAAGAAAGCCTGGTCTATTGGTTGGAGCGTTTTGAGTAGCTAAGATAATGTTATTTAATTGGTTGATGATTTCTTCATCGTTGTTAATCGAATCTTTTGTCATTATGATTTACTGACCTTGATTTAAATTCTTTATCTATATGGTACTAGATATAATTTAACAGAAGGTTAATAGATCATACTATTTGTTGATTAATTTAGTTGCAGGTAGGACAAATTTTAGCGTTATCTTGGGCGAGGACGAAGTCCGAGACCTTAGGATCTCGTAAAGAAGAAACTCCTGAGATCCCCGGTCGCGCTGCCTCCGGCAGCTTGCCAGGGATGACACATCTACTCTCAAAATGTTCAGTTATTGCTGAAGATTGGTATAATTTTACAAAGATAATAATCTCTTCAATAGCTCTTCTTCATCTTGCCATATCAAGCTAACTGGTAATACTTGAATCTGACTTTTATATTTGTTATCTATGCGTACATAATCTTTTTCGGTAGTAATTAATTTAGCTTGAAGCTTATTGCTTAAAGAGATTAGATCATCTAGTTCTTTTTTGCTATATTGATGGTGATCAGCAAAAGTGATTTTTTTAGCAATTTCACCTTCTGCTTGAGCAACTGAGAGAAAAAATTTCTCTGGATTCCCAATACCTGCAAAAGCAATAAATTTTTGTTCTCCAAGCAAAACTTTACTTACCAAACTAGCTTTTAATATAGGTAAGTTTTCAGGAAACTTATAACTAAATTTTCCTTCTCCAATTATAACCATCAAATCTGCTTTTGCGATTCCAGATTCTAAGCTTTCACGCAGTGGTCCAGCTGGAAAAGTTAAGCTATTGCCAAAACCAAAATAACTATCCACCACTATTATGGTTAGTGATTTTTTAAAGCGTTGATCTTGCAATCCATCATCAGTAATAATGATATCGTAACCTAAGTTTTCAAGAAACTTAATTCCAGCTAATCTATCTTTAGCTACACAAGTAGGGATTTGGCTGTGTAGCATTAACGCTTCATCACCAACATCGATGACATTATGATAAGAATAGACCATTGTTGGACCTAAAATTTCCCCCTTATATCCGCGGGTTAAAACAGCTATTTTATTTTTAGAGTAGTTCTGGATAATATTAGCTATAGATAAAACCACTGGTGTTTTACCAGCTCCGCCGACAGTAATATTACCAACATTAATTATTTTAGCTTTGGGTTGGTAGACTTTTTCTGAAGGTACAAAGCTGAGCCAATTTATAGCTTTAGCATATAGATAAGCAACAGGCTTTAATAGCTTGCTTAAAATCGTTTCTTGTCGCCAAAAATTTGGAATTATTAATTTCATTTATAGTTTTCCATAATGTATAGTTAGAGATTGTAAAAAATTTAGGCAAACTCGTCATTCTTGACTAAACGAAGTGCAGGTCGAGAATCCAGTTAAAATCTCTTAAAAACCTTGAGTAACCGGACGTAAAAAAGAATTCAACTGGATCTTCGAACTACGCTAACGCTTGTTCAAAGATAACGACCTCGTGTATTCAAACCACTTCGCCAACTAAAGTAGTAGCCACTAATTTATCTACTCTAACTTGCATTATTTTACCTAAATTATCTTTACTAGCCATCACGCATACTGGTTGACCATATTGATTTTTACCTAAAATCTGCCCTTCATATTTACCTTCTCTTTCAAATAAAACTGAAAAAACTTTACCAATAGCTTGGGTGTTAATTTCATCTTGTTGCTCAGATAGCAAGGCTTGAATGCGTACTAATCTTTCAACCATCACTTTTTCTTCAATTTGATTATCTGCCGTAGCCGCTGGAGTTCCAGGACGTGGGCTATATTTAAATGAATAAGATTGAGAGAACTTAACCTTTTTTATGAGCTCTAAGGTATCTACGAAATCTTGTTCAGTTTCACCAGGATAGCCAATAATAAAATCAGAGGAAAAGAGCATATCAGGGCAAGCCTCACGATATTTATCGATTAGTTCAAGATATTGCTTAGCTGTATGTTTACGATTCATTTGGTTTAAGATTCGATCAGATCCAGATTGAACAGGTAAATGCAAACATGGCATTAGTTTCTCTTCTGTTTTATGTAGCTCTATCAACTGATTAAACATATCATTTGGATGAGAGGTGGTATAGCGAATACGCTCTAATTTTGGTATTTTAGCAATTTGCTTGATTAAGTCGGCGATATTAATTTCTTGAGCATTCTCGTCTAAACCATGATAGGCGCTAACATTTTGTCCTAGTAAAGTAATCTCTACTGCTCCTTGCGACACTAATATTAAAGCTTCACGGTAGATTTCACTTAAACTCCTTGAATATTCAGCACCACGAGTATACGGTACGCAACAAAATTTGCAAAATTTATCGCAGCCTTCTTGAATGGTTATAAAAGCGCTATAGCCTTGTGGTAGACCTGTTTCAGGAAGTGAATCAAACTTAGAGATAACTGGAAAATCTAAATCCAAAGCAATATTATTTTCTCGAGAAACTTTGGTAATTAATTCTGGTAAATTATGATAGCTTTGTGGACCTACTGCAATATCAACATAGGGGGCGCGAGCAAATATTTCTTCTCCTTCCGCTTGGCTAACGCAGCCTGCAACTACAATCAGCATCTGTTTACCTGAAGCTTTACGAATATCTTTTAGCTCTTTAATTCTTCCAAGCTCAGAATATACCCGTTCAGCTGCTTTTTCTCTGATATGGCAAGTATTTAAGATAACTAGATCAGCATCTTCTATTTGCTCAGTTTGGCCATAGCCAAAAACATGCAATAAATCTAACATTTTGTTAGAATCATAGACATTCATCTGACAGCCATAAGTTTTAATATAGAGCTTTTTATTAACAGCTAGCGCGTCACCCCTGGCAGGCCGCGAAGCGGCATGACCAGGGGTATCAGGAGTTTCTTTTCTCACGAGATCCCCGGCGGTTTCGGACTGCGTCCTCGCCAGGGATGACGTAGAAAATGACATAAGGGGTGTTTTATTGTTCATGAAATCATCATTAATAAATTTGGTTAGTAATCCAACCACCACCAAGAACTCTTTCACCATGATAGATTACACAAGCTTGTCCTGGGGTAATAGCTTTCTCAGAATAATGTAAAGTAACTTCTGCCATTTTATTAGGAAGTAATCTTATTTGAGCGGGGACCACATCATGATTAGAGCGAATCTTAACCGATACATTGATTGGATGATCATGAAAGCTAGATAACCAGTTAACCTCTTTGATAATAAAATTCATTTTGTGTAGAGCTTCTATGGGCCCAACAATTACCTGTTTAGAATCAGGAATAATTCTTATCACATATAAAGGCTCAGGACTGGCAATGCCAATTCCTCTTCTTTGACCGATAGTAAAGTTAATAATTCCATTATGTTCACCAAGTTTTCTACCATCTATATGAACTATATCACCCTTATCTAAGGCGCCTGGACGATATTTATTGATTATTTCAGCGTAATTACCATCTGGAACAAAACAAATATCTTGGCTGTCAGGTTTATCTGCTACTAGTAAACCATAGTCATTGGCAATTTTTCGAGTTTCTTCTTTAGAGTAACTACCTAATGGAAAATAAGTATATTCTAATTGAGCTTTGGTAGTGGCAAAGAGAAAATAGCTTTGATCTTTATTATGGTCTACACCTCGCAATAAATCAAACCCTTCAAGTTTTTTTGCTTTACGAACATAATGTCCAGTACATAAGGCTTCTGCATCTAAAGATTGAGCCATTTTTAGTAAATCACGAAATTTAACCGTTTGATTACAACGTACGCAAGGGATTGGAGTTTCACCGCGCAAATAACTATCAGCAAAGTCATCAATTACTGATTCCTTAAAAGCTGTTTCATAGTTAAGTACATAATGAGGAATGTTTAAACGATCAGCTACCATTTTAGCGTCGTAAATATCTTGCCCA
>CANDYO010000160.1 GCA_947424995.1 Rickettsiales bacterium
GAATACGCCTTTAACTAATAGCTCAGCGTCAGGATTAAATGTACCTACTCTAGTTATCATCCCAAAAATATGAAATATTGTTTCAGATAAAGCTGCATGCTTAAAATCAAAAGCTTTGTAATCTTTTTTACTCACTTGAATACTAATATTTAGATCGCTATAATATTCAGCACAATATTCAATAATTTCTCTTAAAAATATTGGCAAGATCAACTTTTTAGCTTTTTCATTAGTTATTTTACGTAATTGCTCCAGATATACAAAATTAACATTAGTCTTTTTAATTTTTTCTAAGCCGTAATAATGATGTTCAGTTAAAATAATATTTAAAATATTATTTTTTAATTCCGCTTCTGGTCGTTGCTTATCTAGGATATCAAGTCTATCATATAATGAATTAACATAATTAAGTATATTTTCCATTAACTCAACTAATTGCTCCGGGGAAATATTCTTTAACAATTCTCCTTTATAAACAAAATCAGGGATTATTTTTTGCTGCAATTTAGCAGCTTTTTGACCCACAATATATAATTTATTTTGATAAAACCGCTTAAGTATAAATAATAAATAACTTCCAAACATTATAGATAAAACAAAGTAACTTAAACAATATAATGCATTTAGTTTTAATTCCTTATTTAAATAACTATAATTAACCTCTATTCTAATAAGAATAGGATAATTATCCATTACTCTACCTATCACCAGTGGTTTATTATCCAAATAAGACTTAAACAAGTTTTTTAATGTAAAAACTTCATTTATTGGCTGTAGATCTGACTCATGATGGCTAAGTAATTCAATATCATTATAGATAACAGAAAAATTAGTTCCATGCCCATAGTTATACAACATAGTTTCAATAAGTAAATTAGCACAAACTGCTCCTAAATATTCTTCCTTTTCATTAGCGACTGACACACATAATGGAAGTATCTTTTCTTTAGCAGCACTACCAAAAAAAATGTTACCAATCACTAACTTGAAAGGCGTCTGCTCACTGCCTATTATGTACCTATCTTCTTTAATGTATTTTTTTAAAATAACACTCATGTGTTGTGAAATTCTAGAATTTAATACAATTTGATTGTCAGAGCCTATTATTTTAATACTTTGAATTGGTATTGCTTGGTATATATGCTGAGGAAAAAAATTACTTACCAGCTCTGAGAGATATAAATTATCTCCTTTTATAGGTTCATCTTTTATGGAAGTGGCTATGCCATAGACTATATAATTGACATTAGAAATCTGTAAATCTACACCATGCTCAATAATTTCAAGTCTATTATTGGCTCTGGTAGCGAAAATATTTAATGTATCGAGAATATTATAATAAGCAATTACTAAAAATATAATAAAAGCACTAAAAAATGCAAAGTAAATCTTAAACTTAAACGTTCCTAACCAATTTTCAATAGAATCCATTACACGCATGCGATTACTTTATTCTATCAACAATTACCACAATTTATGTATCATAGTGTTAATTTCAAGAAATAATTAAATATTAACTTTATTTAATATACAGTAACCTGGCGTTACAGTCAAGCATGTTAGTAATAATTTATTTTTTTATTGAGATGTGTATATCTTTATACTTTGCTATCTGCGCAATAACTTTCTCCCAAGCGATATTTTTATTAACGTTATAATTAGCGATAACCTCCCCTAAGACTACATTAATCTCAGCAAAAGCTTTAGCTTTTTTCTCTAATAATTCTAACTGCTTTTTCAACGGATCTAACAAATCAATATTTGGATTGAGAAGCTCTTTGATTTGAGAAAGCTTGAATCCGAATGTTTTTAACGCTATAATTTGCTGCAGCCTAGACACATCATCCTCTGAGTACAATCTATAGCCGTTGCCCATATTACCTCTTAAACTAGGCTTAAGTAAGTCTATGTGATCATAATGGTGCAACGTTCGTTTAGATATTTTTATTAATTTACTTATTTCGCTTATATACCATTGCTTCATTTCTGCCCCCTGACAATAGAAATAAAATTTTAATATATGACGCGAGGTTAAGGTCAAGAGTTTATTTTCATAAATAATATATTTTTTTTTAAAAGAGCTCAAGTTATTTTTTATAAGTCAAGTTCAAACTTTCTTTAATAGTTTTACTCACCTCTTTGGGCATATAATTTTCATCATGCTTAGCAAGCAATTCACTAGCAACAAAGACACTGTTAATAAGTTTCCCCTTGGCAACGATTCCTTGATTCTCACGAAATAAATTAGGCAATAAACCTTTATAGCGAACGGTAAGATTATTTTGATTATCAGTGATAATAAACTCAGTAATCAAGCCGTTATCAAGCTTAGTTATGGAGTTTTTTGTTACTAACCCCCCAACCCTAATCAGCTGATTGGCAACAGATTTCTGTTTGAGCTCAGTGGGAGTAAAGAAAAATACGATATTTTCATTAAAGTTTTTTAGGATTAGCCATAAGCCAATACTAATAAAGAAAACTGCTACTGCAATGAATTTTAAACGTTTATATTTGGCTTTCATTAGATTCTAAAATACGCTTACGTTTCTTTAGTTGAAAAATATTTATGACCATATAAGCCCCAAGTATTACTAAAGCAAATAGACAAACCGCAAAGATATAAATTATTTCATTCATAAGGACAATACACAACCAAAGACTACATAACTCAAGCAATATAGCATATTACAGAGTATCAATCTAGAAAAATTACGATGAATGCAAAGCAATGCGATTGCCTTCTGAATCTAAAATAATAGCTCTAAACCCGTAAGGGCCAATTTGCTCCATAGCTGAAATAATTTTCCCACCATGCGGAATAACCTCACTCAAAGCTTGCTCCATTCTACCATTTACATTGAGATATATTAATGGAGTTGAATGATTTAACTCTGAAACCTTAAAATTAGGCTCAACAACTAAACAAAAAGCTGATTCATTATCTAAATGAGGACATAAAGCAAATTTCATCTCTCCAAACTCTTCAATAGTAAACTTCAAATTCATCAAGTTACTATAAAATTTACTAGCCCTTGCTAAATCTTTTACCGGTATATCCATCCAAACTATCTTATTTTGCATATATAGCTCCATATAAAATTGATCAAAGCATAGATAATCCTAGCAAATCTTGCCATAGTTTTCAATAGAATCTGAGTTAACCTTCACCCCCTTTCAAAAAACCATCTCCTCCACTTGAAGAAACACCCGAGATTTTTAACTCTACTGGAGTATGATAAGCACTAGCTGAGCCTACCGAATAAGGAGTCGAAGGACTACCACCTTCTATTGTTACATTATTACTAGTCGGAATTATCACTCTGATTGGCAGCGGTAAAAAATCAAGCGGAGTAGTTGGGATTAGATTCATTCTATCCTCAAGACGCTCTGGACTGCTGTTACTTTCTGTTGCAGTGTAATGCTCCCCTGTAGCTCCATCAACTACTCTTTTTAAAAGCCCAGAAGAACCAGCAGTACGGTAATCTGATTCTTTAGGACTATTATCTCCCTCTCCTTTATCGTTTGGCGTTTTATTTTCAGATGTTCTCATGATTAATCTCCATAGTTATTAATTAGTATAATAAATGCTATTATCCCATATTTTTACAATTGTTGTAATTAAAAATTAAATTAGCTATAATTATTAAATTAATGCTTTAGTTAATAATTTAAAAGCGATTTAAAATTTATTTTTACTATACAAAGTTATTAAAACCGACTATATATGCGTATATTTTAAAACAATAATATAAATTAATGTATTTTTTATTATTTTCAAATACTCATAAGCGAGAAATTTAAATGTCAAAAACTAAACCAACTGAAACTTTCATGCTTAAAAATGGACGCGGATTTGCATCTCTAACTCTAGAACAAATAACAAATCTTCACAACGCTGGTTACGGAGTACGCGCTTTTGAATGGGGAGCCCCGTATGATTTGGCTATGAGATTTGTGAATGGGTTTCAAATGGCCGCTCTAATAGCAAGAGTTCCACATGATCAGGCAGTTAATTTTAATACTCTACAGCAAATTTTAACTTACTTTAATAACGTTGAACAACCAAATTTATATGAAGCTGTTGGTGGAATAGCCCTATATGTCGCTGGTCAAACTATAATAAATAGGACACCAGCTCATCTATTAACACCATTTACGATGCTTCAAGAGCAACTAGCAGAGATGATTCACGCTCCTAATCACACACCTACCGCTATGCCTACAACTGCACCCACAGTGATACCTACGGCTTTACCTACGGACTTAACCGACCCTTATCACGGGGCAGCAATTAGTGGAGATATTTTTTCATTCTTTGGCAATGGTTGTGGTGGATCTCATAAATAGCTTAAAGCGTAGCCATATAATATTGGATAAAATATACATTATCCTGTAGGATGATTTTTTAAGAATTAAAAAATTCTAGATTTATGGTAGCTGGAGAGGGATTTGAACCCCCGACCCCAGGATTATGATTCCCGTGCTCTAACCAACTGAGCTACCCAGCCATAAATGTAG
>CANDYO010000161.1 GCA_947424995.1 Rickettsiales bacterium
TCCATAATGCTACTAAAAAGAGAAATATATTATTGCGTAAAGTTAATATGCATGATAATTTGATTTTTTAAAAATATTCTTAAAAAGAGATAAATTTAAGTGAGTAAATATTGTACAAGTGTGGAGATGCTTTATTCTACAGCATTTTTTAGTTATGCTGTGGAGCATAATATGCTTGAGTCTATTGCTGCTGAAGTTATTAAACTTGAAGAAGTAATCTTAAGTAACCCAACCATTATCGAAGAAGTTGCTGCCCCCATATATTCAGATCAAGAACAAAAGCAATTATTAAATGATATTAGCAAAACGCTAAAATTATCTAAAGAGTTTAGCAACTTTCTTGGGATTCTAGCAGTTAATCAAAGATTGACTTTGTTATCTGACATATTGAGGAATTTTAAGGTTATTTACAGTGAATATTTGGGCAACAAAATTGTTGAAGTTACAGTTAGTCAAGAGCTACAGACACAAGATAAAACAAAGCTTGTGAAAAAACTTGAAGAAATACTCGCTTCTAAGCTACAATTGAGTTTTAAGGAAGATCCTAAAATTTTAGGTGGAATGATTATTAAGTTTAACAATAAAATGTTAGATGCCTCTTTAGAAAGTAAATTTATATATCTTACTGATGCTGTGAAAAAGAAAATCGCTTTATTATAACGGAGTTAAATAGACATGGATATACGTACGTCCGAAGTTTCAAAAATTATTAAGGAAAATATTGCTGGTTTAGGCAAAGAAGTTGAGTATAGCGAAATTGGCGAAGTAATTAAAGTTGGTGATGGTATTGCCAGAGTCTATGGTCTAGATAACGTGCAAGCCGGTGAAATGCTAGAATTTAGTAATAAAACTGTAGGTATGGCGCTTAACTTAGAAGCTGACAATGTTGGGGTGATAATTTTTGGCGGTGATAGCGCGGTTAAAGAAGGCGATATTGTTAAGCGTACCAAAAACATTATGCAAGTGCCTACAGGTAGAGGATTACTTGGTAGAGTAGTCGACGCTTTAGGTAACCCTATCGATGGACTTGGGCCATTAAAGGGTGAGATTAAATATAAAGAGATAGATGTTAAAGCTCCAGGGATTATAGCTAGACAATCAGTTCATGAACCGGTGCAAACTGGGATTAAATCTATTGATGGGTTGATTCCAATAGGTCGAGGACAAAGAGAATTAATTATTGGTGATCGTCAGACTGGTAAAACTGCAATTGCTATCGATACTATTATCAATCAAAAATTTATTAATCAATCAGGTGATGAAAGTAAGAAATTATATTGTATCTATGTAGCGATTGGTCAAAAAAAATCAACCGTTGCTAAAGTAGTAAAAAGATTACAGGAAGAGGGAGCATTAGAATATACTATAGTGGTTTGCGCTAGCGCCTCTGATCCAGCTCCGATGCAATATTTAGTTCCATATTCTGGTTGTACCATGGGTGAATATTTTCGTGATAACGGTAGCCATGCCTTGATTATTTATGATGATTTGAGTAAACATGCGGTGGCTTATCGTCAGGTTTCATTATTACTTAGACGTCCACCAGGACGTGAAGCTTATCCAGGTGATGTGTTTTATTTACACTCACGTTTGCTTGAAAGAGCAGCTAAGCTTTCAGATGCTAATGGTGCGGGATCACTCACTGCGATGCCAATTATTGAAACACAAGGTGGAGATGTGTCCGCATATATTCCAACCAATGTTATTTCGATTACCGATGGTCAAATTTTCTTAGAAACTGAATTATTTTATAAAGGGATTCGCCCAGCTATTAACGTTGGTTTATCAGTGAGTAGGGTTGGTTCAGCGGCGCAAGTAAAAGCAATGAAACAAGTTGCTGGTTCAGTAAAGTTAGATCTAGCTCAATTTAGAGAGTTACAAGCATTCTCTCAATTTGGTTCAGATTTAGATGCTTCAACTAAAAAATTAATTGAACGTGGTCAAAGAATGACCGAATTGTTAAAACAAGCTCAGTATTCTCCACTACAAATGGAAGAAGAGGTTGCGGTATTATACGCTGGAGTTAAAGGCTATCTAGATAAAATCTCTATCGATCAAGTTGGTGGATTTGAGCAGTCATTGCTAATAACTCTTAGAGGAGAGCAAAGCAATATCTTAGAGTCAATTAGAACGGAACAAAAAATTACTGATAAGACAGAAGAAAAATTAAAGCAAGTTTTAAGTCAATTAGTTGACGAATATTTAAGTAAAGCGAAGGCTTAGATGAGTACGTTAAAGCAATTAAGATTGAGGATAAGCGGAGTTAAGTCCACTCAAAAGATTACTAGAGCCATGAAAATGGTAGCGGCATCTAAGTTGCTTAAAGCTCAAGATCAAAAAGATTTGGCTAAACCATACGCTAATAAAATGTATGATGTTATCGCTCATTTGGCTAGTTCTGTTTCTCTAGATAATGAATTGTCGCCGTTGCTGATTGGTAATGGTAAAGATAATACTCATTTATTGGTAGCAGTTAGTTCTGATCGTGGATTATGCGGTGGTTTTAATACTGCTATTGTAAAAAGAGTTAAAAAACAAATTAAGCTACTTGAATCTGAAGGTAAGAAATATAAAATCTTATGCATCGGTAAGCGAGCATATGATCAGCTTAAGTTGTTATATCAAGACTTTATTATCGATGTGATGCCTGGTTTTAGTAATAGTAAGTTAAGCTATAAAGAAGCCGGTGAAGTATCAGCAAATATTATAGCATTGTTTGAGCAGAAAAAATTTGATGCTTGTATTTTTATTTATAGCGAATTTCAAAATGCGATGAAGCAAAATATGCGTTCCAGAAAATTAATTCCTCTAGATGAAGAATTATCTTCGCAACGTACTAAAGATGATGAAGAGCAGGTTAAATTAGCTAAATTAGCTCAAAAAAATAAAGCTCATGATCTAATTTATGAATACGAGCCAAGTGAAGAAAAGCTCTTGAATCAAGTTTTGCCACTTAATTTGGCAGTGCAGATTTATTATATTTTACTAGAAAGCATTGCTAGTGAACATGGAGCTAGAATGACCGCAATGGATGCAGCAACTAATAATGCTAACGATATGATCGTAAAATTAACTTTATTATATAATCGCTCACGTCAAGCAGCAATCACTAGAGAATTAATAGAAATTATCTCTAGCGCTGAAGCATTATAAAAATTAAGAAACGAGGGAAATAGAAGTAGATGACAAAAAAAATTGGTAAAGTTATACAAGTAATGTCTGCGGTAGTAGACGTGAAATTTGAGCATGAAGTTCCGCCGATATTAAATGCTTTAAAGTGTAAATTTGAAGGACGTGAATTAATTCTAGAAGTAGCTCAGCATATTGGTGATCTAACAGTTAGAGCTATCGCGATGGATTCTACGGATGGTTTATCTAGAGGTATTATTGTTGAAGATACCGGTACGCAAATTTGTGTGCCAGTAGGTAAAGGAGTGTTGGGTAGAATACTTAACGTAATTGGTGAGCCTATTGATGGACTTGGGCCGATTAAATCGACTAAAGTTTCTCCTATTCACGCTGAAGCTCCGGCATTTGTTGATCAATCAACAGCTTCAGAGATTCTAGTTACCGGAATTAAAGTTATCGATCTATTAGCTCCATACGCTAAAGGTGGTAAAGTTGGTTTATTTGGTGGTGCTGGTGTAGGTAAAACAGTTTTAATTATGGAGCTTATTAACAACGTGGCGAAAGCTCATGGTGGATTCTCAGTATTTGCTGGTGTTGGTGAGCGTACTCGTGAAGGTAATGATCTTTATCATGAGATGTTAGAATCTGGAGTTATCAATATCAAAGATTTAGAAAAATCAAAAGTTGCTCTAGTTTATGGTCAAATGAATGAACCACCTGGAGCTAGAGCTAGAGTAGGGCTATCTGGTTTAACCATGGCCGAATATTTCCGCGATGTAGAAAATCTAGACGTATTATTCTTTGTTGATAACGTTTTTAGGTTTACTCAAGCTGGTTCTGAAATTTCAACGCTTTTAGGGCGTATTCCTTCAGCGGTAGGTTATCAACCAACCCTTGCAACCGATATGGGAGCGATGCAAGAGCGGATAACTTCAACCAATAAAGGTTCAATAACTTCAGTGCAAGCAATTTATGTGCCAGCTGACGATCTAACCGATCCAGCTCCAGCAACATCATTTGCTCACTTGGATGCAACAACAGTATTAAATAGACAGATTGCTGAACTTGGGATTTATCCAGCAGTTGATCCACTTGATAGTACCTCGCAAATTTTATCAGCAGAAATTGTTGGAGAAGAGCATTATAACGTAGCGCGTGAAGTACAAAAAATTCTACAAGCATATAAATCTTTGCAAGATATTATTGCGATTTTAGGGATGGATGAGCTTTCTGAAGCAGATAAAGTTACGGTATCGAGAGCAAGAAAAATTCAACGTTTCTTATCGCAACCATTCTTTGTAGCTGAAATTTTTACAGGGATGCCAGGTAAGTTGGTATCGTTAAAAGATACTATTGATGGTTTCAAGGGAATCATAGATGGT
>CANDYO010000162.1 GCA_947424995.1 Rickettsiales bacterium
TAGACCAGAGAAATATGATGAAGAAATAACAACGGTCCTTCTTAGACATAAAAATTTACTTGGGCTATTTAATGGAGTTATTGCAGACCAAAATTTTGAAAAACTTAAGTATTATGGACAAGCTTTAAAAGATAAACTACAAGTAGACTTATCAGAAGAGAAATATCATGTTATATTACATGATATGGCCAATATATCTAGAACTATAAAAGACAATACAAAGGATAGAGCTATATAACTCGTATTATAAATTTTAGAAAAAATCTCATACAATGACTTGATTATCTGGAATAGTAAAATGAACAATCTATTACCCGCAAATCTATGGAGCTTTATCTGGCATTTTTTAAAGCCTTATAAACGTATTGTTATAATCTATGTAAGTATTGCTCTGCTTGCTGGGTGCTGGGGGCCTTTTAACAGCTTGTTGATTAAGTATATAATCAATAGCTTGTCTTCTCCATCGGCAATAGCAAATCTTTCATCGCTCTATTTACCAGCTGCTTTTTTAGTAATAAATTTTATAGTTTTTGATAATTTTACTTGGCGCTCTATTGGCTATTTAAATTATAAATATCAGCCAATCATTAAAAATCAAATTATTAGCGAGACTTTTAAATATATTCTGGGCTCTTCACAGCAATTTTTTCTTGAGAATTTATCAGGTCGGCTTGCTAGTCATATAACTACACTTGCAGACAATATAGAGCGCATTCTTCATAGCATAGCAGCTAATCTAATTCGTGGAATTTCTTTACTATTGATAGCGTTGGTGAGTATGTATTATGTCAATTCTACCTTTTTTTATATTTTAGCGACATGGTTTATCGTTTTTTCTTCATTTAGCATTGTAATGTCAAAAAAACTAGTAAGTTTATCAGATGTCTATACCAGCGCTGAATCGATTATCTCTGGGCAATTAGTAGATAATATCAGCAATGCTAGTAATATAAGAATTTTTGCGCGAAGATTTTATGAAATATTTAGGCTTGAAAATTTCTTAAATCATACTAAAGAGACATTTCGCAAAAAGGAACTATTTTTAGTCAATTTACATGCTGTTCAAGGAGCATTAATTGCCATAATGCTTGGCTTTATGATTTACTTCTTAATCTATTTATACGGAACTCATTCAGTTACTATAGGTGATTTTGCTCTTATTTTAGGCTTGAGTATGGAAGTTGCTCATATCACTTGGTACACCATGTCAGAGCTTGATGAATTTAATCAAGCAGTAGGAAAATGTAAACAGAGTCTAGCTTGTTTAATTGTTTCTCAAGATATTCAAGATAAAGAAAATGCTCAAGATTTACTAGTTAACAAAGGGCAGATTGCTTTCGCGGAAGTTAAATTTCACTATAAAGGCTTAACTCCACTTTTTCAAAATAAATCAGTAATTATTGAAGCTGGCCAACAAGTTGGTTTAGTTGGCTATTCTGGTAGTGGAAAATCTACTTTCGCAAGCCTGATTTTAAGGCTTTATGATGTAACTGATGGCCATATTTTTATTGACGGTCAAGATATTCGTGATGTTACTCAGGATAGTTTGCGCAGTAATATTGCGATGATTCCACAAGATCCGTCATTATTTCATCGTTCAATTTTAGAAAATATCCGTTATGGACGTTTGAATGCAACTGACGATGAGGTGATAGAGGCAGCTAAAAAAGCACATGCCGATGAATTTATTGCCAAATTACCACAAAGATATGACTCTTTGGTAGGAGAGCGGGGTATTAAGTTATCAGGCGGTCAGCGCCAACGTATTGCCATTGCTCGCGCTATTTTAAAAAATGCTCCCATTTTGATTTTAGATGAGGCTACTTCTCAGCTTGATTCAGTAACTGAAAGTATGATTCAAGAAAGCCTATGGAACTTAATGCAAGATAAAACAACTATTATCATTGCTCATCGTTTATCAACACTGCTTCATATGGATCGTGTTTTAGTTTTTGATCAAGGCAAAATTATGGAAGATGGAACCCATGCAGAACTTCTAAGTAAAAACGGGGTATATAAAACTCTCTGGAATACGCAAGTAGGCGGATTTTTGCCAGATAAGCAGAAAGACTTATAATTTCTTAGTTAAATGCTTTTGCCATAAAGTATCTACATCAGAAGATCTTAAGTATTCTAAGTTACGCTTTAAACAGTCTAAATCCCAGTCCCACCATTTGATTTGCAGTAATTTTTCGATATCTTCGTCTGAAAAACGCTTCTTTATAAGTTTAGCAGGATTTCCTCCCCAAATTTCATATAGACCGATGTTTTTAGTAACTACTGCTCTTGCCGCTACTACAGCGCCATCAGCTATTTTTATACCAGGCATTATTAAGCTTTCAGCGCCTAACCACACATCATTGCCAATGATAGTATCGCTTTTCCAGCTATGACCTGGAAAAATGATATTATCAAAACCAATCAATGGATGGACAGCAATCCAATTATAATTATGCCCTTGAGTGCCGCCCATCATAAATTGCACTCCAGTTGCAACGGAACAATATTTACCGATAATCAATTTGTCTTCTTCGTTATTTTTATTGTCAATTTCATCTAGATACATCACGCATTCTTCAAATTTTTTACCATGGTAAAACCCGGCATAGTAAGAGCCAATACCTGCAGTAATATGCCGAGATTTTAGATTATCTTTAATCATTACAGATTCACGATAAGACTTAAATGGATTCATGATTTTCTATATATTTAATCTTGTTTATTAACTTTTTACTATATAATATCTCCTTGAAATAGCAATTTTAATGTAAAGGAGATTATTTATGAATTTATTTGATTTAAGTAACAAAACAGCATTAATTACTGGAGCTTCAAGCGGTATTGGTGAAAGATTTGCTCATACTTTAGCTCAAGCAGGTGCGAAAGTAATTTTGGCAGCAAGAAGAATTGATAAGTTAAAAGAATTGGCCAGCAAACTACAAAATGCAATAGCAATAGAGATGGATGTTGCTGATAAAAATTCAGTAGTTAAAGCTTTTCAAGAATTAGGAAAAGAAAGAATCGATATCTGTATCAATTGCGCTGGTATTGCAAAAAGAACAGCAATATTTGAAGAAGATAATCAACATTTTGAAAGTATAATGCAGACTAATCTTATGGGGGCTTGGTATGTAACTAAGCTTGCTGCCAATCATATGAAAGAACATGGAGTAGCCGGATCTATTATCAATATTGCTAGTGTTGGTGGAACGAACTATTCAAGAACTGGTTTAGCGGGATATTGCTCTTCTAAAGCAGCAATGATCCAACTCACTAAATGTTTAGTTGGAGAGCTAGGAGAAGCCAAGATTAGAATTAATGCTATTCTTCCAGGAACTATTATTACGCCAATGACTGCATACAGAGTTGGTACAGAGGAAGGCAAACGCGAACATGCCAAAAAAATACCGCTTGGATTCGTTGGAGAGCCACATGATCTTGACGGTACTATTCTATTCTTAGCATCTAACAAGGCATCTAGATATATAACAGGTACTTGTATAACCGTTGATGGTGGACTAACTTGGGGAGGACAAGTATAATATTCAAAGCTAATTGAGAAGCCTCAATTGCCAAAAAACATCCATTGTGTAAGTATGTCTGAATATTAGAGAAAATCTTGGTAAATTAGCATAATTTTTGACCATTCTCTACCTTAGGCTCTGGGGCAATTAAACAAATAGCGCCATCGCTATCTGCAAATCCAAGTAATAAAAATTGCGATAAGAATCCAGCAATGTTTTTTTCGCCCAAATTAATACAGCCAACAATAGATTTACCCAATAAAGAGTCTGGAGTATAGTGTATAGTTACCTGAGCTGATGTTTGTAACGTGCCGATTTTAGGGCCAAAATCCACCCATATTTTAAAGGCTAGTTTTTTAGCGCGAGAAAATTCTTCTACCTTGATAATGGTGCCAGAACGTAGTTCAACTTGTTCAAATTCTTCATAAGTGATTATTTTCATTTATTTACTCATTATTATCTATATCCGAATAGTAAAATATACTAAGGAATGGTCACAGCTTTATGTTATAGTATAGCTAAAATCAATTAACTTATGAAGTGATTTTAATGAAAATTCTTCTAATCAACGATACAACTAATTGGTACCATTTTGGTTGCACTGCTACCAGTACAGCCTTAATTGAAGGAATAAGAAAATTAGGTCATATTGTTACTTCCTTACCTATTACAGAAACTTATAAAATAAGATCAGTTCCATTAACTAAAGCGGGGTTTTTAGATAAAAGTAAATATCAAAAATTCGCTAAAAATAATCTAGCTATTATTGAGCAAATTTTACAGCATAATGCCATCATCATTAATGGTGAAGGAACATTACATGGAATAAACTCAGCGCCTAGAAGTTTATTATATTTAGCCTATATTGCTAAAACAGAATTTGCTAAGCATGTAGAGATTTTAAACCACTCAGCTTATCCGCAACACGATATTTCTTTAAGTGATACAGAAGAAGCCT
>CANDYO010000163.1 GCA_947424995.1 Rickettsiales bacterium
ATTTTCTATTGGCATTTTTTACACAAATCCATAAGGTTTACACCATATTTATAGCATTTTCTTATGGATTTTGCAACAAAATTATAATATCAAATCCTTGTTTTATAAGGGCTCAATGCATTTTGACGGGGAGACTTATGAGACCTTAGGATCTCGTGAGGAAGAAAACTCCTGAGGATCTCCGGTCTTAGCTCATGCTTCCAGCATAGCTTGCCAGGGATGACGCGTACTTTTTTTATTGCTAACCTTGTAACCGAAAAGGTGAACACATACGAGGATGACGACCCCACCCTTAACTTTAGACTGAGGCCATTTAACACTCAACTAAAAATCATCGCCATCATCATTTTCATCATTATTAAGAAAATTATCTTCAGAATGATCGTCAACTGATTGTTTTATTGCTTTACTTTTGGTAGCGGTATTTTTTTTCACCTCATCTTCTAGATTGTCACTTTTGCGCTGAATCATTTTTAATAATTTCTGACGATCTTCTTCAGAAGTAATTAAGTCTACCATAGTAGTAGAGCTAATATTAAGAATTCTATAACTTTGAGCTTTAGCAAACCATTCAGGCTTGTCATCATTCCAAGCAGTTAATATCATATAGCAAGACCAGAAAATAATCATTGCTACTATTGCTCCTCGCAATAAACCAAAAAAGATACCGACTATTTTGTCAGGAGTGGATCCACAAAACTTGGCTGCTGCTTTCAAAATTTTATTGCCAATAATATAAAATAATATTACTAAAGCTATATAAAAACAAAATGAAGCTATAAAGCCGCAAACGAACTTACTCGAAATAAAACCACTAAGAAATTCTGCCATAGCGTTATAATTATCAGCTACTATAAATGCAGATCCAACCCATGCGAAAAAATCAACAAAACTCTCAATGAATCCTTTTCTCCAAGCTAAGTAAGTTGATAGAGCTATAATAATAAAAAGCAAATAATCAAAATTTCTTAAATCTGCTAGTTCCATATATTTCCACTTTTTTTATAGGTTAACTATTGCTATAGTAGAAAAAAAAACTTAACTTGCCAATAAAATAATGAAAAAGCCATTTATAATCGTCGGTGCTAACTTAACTGGGCTATGCACAGCTTTAGCATTAAGCAAATTAAATCAAGCTAGTATTCTTATCGATAAAAAGAATATAGATCCATCTCCAAACAAAGATGGAAGAGCGATTGCCCTCTCTTATGGCTCTAAGCAAATCTTAGAAGAAATTGGTATTTGGCACCGGCTTGAGTTTTATGCAGGCGAAATTAAGCAAATCAGAGTAACCGATCAGTATTCACCGCTTTTTCTGCATTTTGATAATAATGATACGCTTGGATATTTAATTGAAGCTGATGATTTGCAGCAAGTGCTTTACGACGAGGTAATAAAAGACCCTAATATTACAATATTTGGTAATTCTAATTATCAATTATTAGAAAATAACCATGAGCAAGCAACTATAAAACTCAATGATCAGGTAATTACCACTGCTCTTTTAATCGCAGCTGATGGAAAATTTTCTCACTTACGTAAATTATGTAAAATCGATTATTTCCAGCATGATTATAAGCAAAAATGTATCGTATGTAAGGTTTTTCATCAACAACCACATCAAAATATTGCTCAGGAAATATTCTTAAAGAATGGACCATTCGCGATACTACCGCTAAAAGATCCACATCAGTCTGGGATTGTATGGACTGAAAAACCAGCAATAGCCGACGTTTTATTGAATATGGATAAAGATAAGTTTAATTATTTCTTAAATGAAAAATTTACCGACTATCTAGGCGAAGTAAAATTAATCAGCAATCCGATCGCTTATCCTTTGGAATTAATAATGGCTGAAAAATATTATCATAACCGAATTATGCTAATTGGCGATTCCGCTCATTCAATTCATCCAATAGCTGGACAAGGATTTAATTTAGCACTACGCGATATAGATACCATGCTCCAACTATATAGTAAATATCAAAATATTGGCTTGAGATTTGGCTGTCATCAATCACTCAATGAATATCAAAAATTACGTAGCACTGATAATAATAGTATGGCAATCATCACTCATGGCCTTAATAAATTATTTTCTAACAACATTCTTCCTGTAAGCATTCTACGCAAACTTGGCCTTCATGTAGTTAATCAAATCCCCTCTTTACAAAAATTCTTTATGAATTATGCAATGGCGAAGAAGGGTAAGTAATAGTATCGGCGTTCATGCTCATTTTTACAAAAGACCGTTGCACGATCTCCGATTGCAACAAAAACATGCGAGGTAGTCATCCTTGCCACTAGCTTTTGCTGGGGGCGAGGATCCAGTTGAATTCTTTTAAAAACTTTAAAACTCAACAATTTTAAGAGATTTTTACTGGACCATCGGCCTTTCCGCTTTCGCTAATGCTTCAGCGCGACAAGCTGGCCAAGGGTGACGGCATCGTATTGTTTTCTGCATAAATGCAATAAAACATTTTTTTCGCTAATAGACGGCCATGGTTAACTATAAAAATATTATTCATTCAATTATAGAACACAACCTCACCTACCCCACATACATCTCAACTTCCATTGCTCTTCGCTTAACTAATCCGGCTAAAATAACTCCGCCTGCATATACCCAACGCATAAATTCTTTTGCTACTTCTTGATGTTCTTGGCGATTAATTTTTTGTCTTAAAACAGATCGCTGCAGCGCTGCACTACCAAGATTAAAGGTAAACGAAACCAAAGCATCAAATTGCCCTTGAGTAAGTTTAATCGATATATTACGCAATACCGATGCTTCTGCATGATTAAGGTCTTTAAGCAACAATTCTTCTGCTTCTACTAGATTAATTTCTTCTAACTCCTCTCCCATCTTTAGAAGATGGCCATAGCCAATAGTTTTGTAACCTGCTGGACATAAATAAGCCTTTGATTGAAGACTCTCAAAAGCTTTAATTAATTCAACTGCTTGCATAGACGTTTGCATTATCTATCTTCCTCTTAATTTGCTAACCGCTCTTTGACCAAAATAAAAACTGATAATTCCAGCAAAAATAGCTTGATCATCAATATTCCACAAAATATTAATTACCTCATGGATAGCTGCTGAAGCCATAACAATTTTATATTGTAAAAATTTAATAAAACTATAAATGGCAAAAAATGAGTAAGCTAAAACTGGCCTTACCGTACCATTTAATGAATCTACCCAGCAAATACCAGTTCTATAAGTCTTGTAGATAGATTGTGCTTCACTACTATTTTGAATATTAGCTATCTCTTCTAATTTCCTATCATTAGTCAGTTTATTTATTTGTAGTTGATATTCTAAAATTTGAATCTCATGTTTTTTATCATTCTTATCGACAAAATATTTCATTATCTCTGGAATTAAAGAGCTAATAAAGCCGGTTAAGGTGGCTAATAAAGTGATCATATTTTTCTCCTATTTGGGGTGGGATAATTAGGTTTATAATTTGATTTGGTTTAAGTATGACGTTAAATTTAACCGAGGCCGTCACCCTTGGCCGCAGGCCGAGGGTCCAGTAAAAATCTCTTAAGCCTCCTTGAGCGTTTAAAGCTTTTAAAAGATTTCAACTGGATCCTCGCCACCAGCTGAAGCTGGTAGCAAGGATGACGGCTTCGCGTGTTTTTATTGCAATCGTAACTTTTGCAAGAGTCTCTCAAAATCGATAAACAGCTACGATATTTTCTTGCCATGCTGGCGGTAAATACTGCTTAACTACTTTGCGTGCTTGTAGATAGCTATGAATAATAATAATTTGTGGTTTAATTTCAGTGACTAAACATAAATGCTGTGGCCAATTATTTATTCGAATTAAAAGAAGATCTCCAGGCTTAATATCATCGATAGAAACTGAGTTTAATAGGAGATTTAACTGCTCTAATAATATATTTGATTTTAGCAATCTAGGATAATTTTGTTGATCGAATAATTTAAGGCTACATCCTGTTTTGCTACTTAAATCCAATCCAATAATTAATCCTAAGCAATCACAGCCACCTGAATCATTTTTAGTTTTTTTAATTCTTCCTTGATGCTTAAATTTAGTTCCAAGCCAACTATGAGCTTCATCTATAATTTTTTCTATTAGCATATATGAAGTATATTGAGGGAATTATTGAGGGTAGTAAATTCCCCTCTATAGTTATAGAGGGGAGATTTTTAAATATATTATGATGCTATGTCTTGAGTAATACAACAACCATTCAATGGAATAAAACCATCTTCACATGCACCATCAATCGGCTGCATAACGCATGTTTGAGATTCCACGTTCGCTTGAACTTCTACTTCTGCTTCTAACTTTGCTTGAGCTTCTGCTTCAGCCGCCAACTTCTCTGCTTCTAGCTTTGCTTGAGCTTCTGCTTCAGCCGCCAACTTCTCTGCTTCTAACTTTGCTTGAGCTTCTGCTTCAGCCGCCAACTTCTCTGCTTCTAACTTTGCTTGAGCT
>CANDYO010000164.1 GCA_947424995.1 Rickettsiales bacterium
CATCAAATTCTTGCTTACCCATAGCTTCATTCTCTGCTGTTAATTTTTTGGTCATAATGTCTGCAGGTAGTAATTTTGGTACTGCTAATCTATGTAATATGGGTTTATAATACGCTATATAATCATCTTGAGAAGAGTAATACATGTTATCTTTGTCAAAGCCTTGAGGATAAGAAATACTTCCTTTTATAGTTAGACCACCAGAATAACCGCCAAGTAATTTTAAAATTAAAGATTTACCTACTGAATTTTGACCTTCCATCAAATAATGTTTACCAGAAGCTATGTCAATAGTTAAACTATAATTAGAAAAATCAACTATAGTCTGATTGCTTGTTATAACCTCAGCCTTTAGATCATTAATTACCAGTTTAGTGGAATTGTTATTTTGATAAATTTGATTATTTTGGATATCATTCTCAATATAACTATCAATAGCTTTAACAATTTTATTTACTTGTTTTGCTTGCAAAGCAAAAGATGGATTCGAAGTTAATAATGTAGAAGCTGCTTTTATACTATTAAAAAAAACTCTATTTAAACGATTAAAATCTGTTTGAAACTCAAACCAGGTTGCTCCATTTCTCAAATTTTGATTAGCAAAATTTATCGCAGAATAACAACTTATGACTACACTCTGTAAAGCATCTATATCAAATATAGTATCAAGACCATTTAACCACAATTTCTCTTCTTTCAATTGTAACTCATGTTTATCTTTTAGTATCTCTCTGTCATTTAAATGTCCTGTACTAGGTGTAAAAGCGGTCGCTTTAACATTATGTTGATCTACCATAATATTTATTTCAGATGCAAATGTTTTATATCCATCTTCTTCCTGCATTTTTACAAATATATTTTTTGTTACTATGCTATATATAGCTTTTATAACTACTAAAGCAGTGCCAATTTTAAAAGTTATCTTAGCTCCAGGAAAATATTTATAGATCTTATAAACATATGCGGAATGGACTATTAAAGAAATAGTTTGCGCTATAGTAGAACTATAAGATTTAAGTATCGAAAAAATATTCGCTTCTAGCATCCTATTTTCATTTTCAGCATGATCATGCAAATATAATGGTAAAAATTTTTCGCTGCTAATTTTAGCTTTAATAGTATGTTTTATTTCTAAAGTTTTTGCAGGGCTATTAATAAGTCTTTCAGATAAAAATTGGCAAAACTTTACAATCGGCTGTTTAAAAAAATGATTAAACGCTTGAACAGCAAAATAATAGTTATTAGGACTAATTGGCGCTTGAGCATTAGGCAGCACCATCATTTTCTCTGCTTTAATGGCCATTTTTTCCGAAAAATATGATATTAATTCTGGGGCTAATTCTTGAAACAGCATATTCACTGTTTCACGGATGATATAGCTATATGTTTCTTTTGATCCTATAATCTTTCCAGCATCTTTTAATGCTTGAGGTTCAAAATTATTTTTGTATAAACTCATCGGACGTATATCAGAAAGATCAAGCCTTGGTACATCCGCTAAAAATTTTGTTGGTAATCTATATTTACTCTCGAAAACTTTCTCTTTAACTTCTATATCAGTTGAATTAATGCTAAGGTCTGCATCATTTAAAGGTAAATGTTGAACCACAGGCTTTGGAAACAAACGCGAATGAAATTTTTTAAATCCATTCACAAAATTTCTCGCTGTATCTCTATTAGTATGTGAAAAAGTTTGAGTTGTATTATAGACCATTAAATTATCAGCCAAAGCATTAAGAGTCATTAATAAAGTTACTGTGTATTAATAAAAATTAATGTCAATGATCAGTTAGCTAAGATAAAATCTAATGCATCATTTATAAAAAATTTTACGAAATGTTAGATGTGGCGTACTTTGATCTCTGACTAAAATATAGCAATCCAGCTAAACCTAACAAAGCAGCTATACTTAAATAATAAGCGATAAACTTTAAGCCTAATTCAGTACCAAAATTATTGATTAACCAAAAAGAGAACATAGAAGTGGTTCCACCAAAAAGCGCTGAAGCAGTATTTATACTTAAACTAATTCCTGAGTATTTTATATTAGTAGGAAATAGTTCAAACAGAAGAGCAAAGATAATTCCATTATAAAAAGCTACTAATATAGTAAAGACAAGCATGACTGCAATTTGAATTACCAATGCATCTTTATTGATATAATAAGTAAGCAGATATGGATAAAAAATCATTATAGCGCAAATGAACATCAATAATTTGGCCTTATTAAGTTTATCACTCAATAAACCAGCAAAAATCGAAACTATTGCAGCAATAACTAAACTATAACAATTTATCTCTAAACCTAATTCAAATGGTATATTTTTTACTTCGGTTAAAAAATTTTGAAGAAAAATTGTTAAAGTGAAAGCTGGAATCACCATATTGATTAATAATATAATCGCTAACAATAATTGCTTATAATGAGATTTAAAAATTGTTTTAATTGGACTTATTACTAAGTCGTTATGTTGTTTTACTTCTAGAAATTGACTGGTCTCTTTTAAATAATATCTAATAACAAAACCTATTACTCCAAGCAATCCACCAAAGAAAAATGGTAAACGCCATCCCCAGCTCATTAAATTATCCTGACTTAATGTTTTAGTAACCAAAAAAGAAACCAATGATCCAGCCAAAATACCAATAAAAAAGCTAGATTGAATACAACCATTATAAAATCCTAACTCTCGTTTGTTAGCATATTCACTGGCAAAAACGAAAGATCCACCATTTTCTCCACCTATCGATAGACCTTGGATCATTCTTAACACTATTAAGCCTATAGTTGCAGCAATACCTATTGATCCATAACTTGGTAGTAAACCAATAGCAAAGGTTGCTATTGAAATCATTATAATAGATAGATATAAAGCATTACGTCTACCAAGCTGATCTCCAATTTTGCCAATCACAATACCACCTAAGGGGCGAACAACAAAACCTAAAGCAAAAACTGCAAAAGTATTGATAAGCCCAACTAGTTCACTGTTATTAGGAAAAAATATTTTAGTAAGAATTATAGATAATTGAGCAAAGACTGCAAAGTCATACCATTCTATGGCATTACCAAGCATCGCAGAAAAAATTACTCTTTTTCGCAAGTTATTCTACCTTTTATTTCAATTTCTTATTACGGAAATCTAAGGGGATTACGTTACTTTTTATTTCCGTTTTTACTGGGTGTGAGGAATTCTTAGCTCCTGTTGCATCTTGGGAGTCAGAGTTACTAGCTGCAATTGAGCTTATATTTTGATCGTTTTTAAGATCTTTAATCTGCATATCATCAACGTGGCGAAATTGTAGTCCGAACTTAACACTCGGATCAGCAAAGGCTGTTAATGCAGCGAAAGGAATAACTATTTTTTCTTTTTTATTATCAAAGCTTAAAGAAACACTAAAACCATCGTCATTAACAATTAAATCTTCAAATTGATATTGAAGCACTATAGTCATTTCATAAGGATATTTATGATGAAGTTTTTCAGAAATACTTACACCAGGATATTTGGTGATAAATGAGATAAAAAAATGATGATCACCATGCTCATTGCTTTTAGCAAAAAGTTGCAACGACTTTTTTACAATAAAATGCATCGCATCATCTACTAAAACACTATAATCAATAAAATTTTTACTCATATTTCACCTCTCTTACACTATAAAGTGGGACTTTTCCTGTTGCCCGGTAAGTCCCCAACCGCTGGTAATATTATGCCGCTAAAGCGTATGCGTATGATGAATTATCATTAGCTACTTTATCAGCATTACCATTAAATACATTTTTGTTTGCATTTACTTGTTTTGATCCATAACAGTAAAAACTGCTAATCGGAGGTATCATCCCGGACAAAAATTCTTTCTTTATTACGCACGTCGATCCTGAGTCGCCCCCCTAAGAAAATCTTAAGATATGGTGGAGGCGCCGGGTACTGCCCCCGGGTCCGCAACGCCTATTCCAAACAACGTTTATTGTCATAGTCTAATAGACAAGGTTATTATACGACATTTTTCTTTAAAATAAAAGAAAAAACTCTTGCAAATATAGACATAGCTCTCATAATAATTTCATATTAATGTGATAAAAGAGTGATAAAAAATGACCCAATCTAATCAAAACAACGATATTGAAAATCAATCATATAGCACTAAACGAGCTGTAGCACCTGGGATTGAAAAAATACTTTATGAAGCTATTCCAGTTTTAGACCATGGTTTTGTTAGAGTTATTGATTATATGGGAGATGATAGTGCCATCGTTCAAGCAGCTCGCGTTTCTTATGGTAAAGGCACTAAACAAACTAATCAGGATCGCGGCCTTATCCAATATTTAATGCGTCATCGCCATACTACTCCTTTTGAAATGTGTGATATAAAATTCCATATTAAACTCCCAATTTTTATCGCTCGTCAATGGATTAGACAC
>CANDYO010000165.1 GCA_947424995.1 Rickettsiales bacterium
TAGAAGAAAATCAATTCTTTCAGCATCATTTAATAAGGCGGTTACGGTAAAATGGCCATTATTGCCCAAGTAAAAAGTGACTGAACCATCTCCATTACCTTGACCGTAACCAGGGACTAAGTTTGCAGCTAATCGATTAGAGAATTGCTTTATTTCCAGTTGATAACTATAGCCAGTAAGAATTAATAGCGTAATTAAAAGCCAGCCACCAACTTGATGTAATAATACTTTAAGCTTGATATGGCTATTGGCAATCTTAGCAATCATTGAAGTTATAATTACCAAAGACGAAATAAGCGCTATTTTATGTTGATCGCTTGAAATAGCATTGGGAAAATGCTTGAACAATAGTAGCATTAAAGCTACTAATAGACCGATTAATGCTACAAAACTAATAATATTTCTCATTACCTTCTTCTACTTGCTGTTGCTTTATCTAATGAGGCCATCTTATAGCCACCAGAAACAATCTCTGTAGTTATTTTAGCATCAACGGCGCCAGTTTTACAGACTTCTTTTACCTTGCCATTTTTGAATGTAACCACCTCAAAACCACTTGCCTTGCCTTTATCATAATTCTCAAGGGGAGGGATAATGCAGCTAACTGCATCTCCAGCGCTTATAGAACTAAGCTTTCCTGCTTTTATTGCATAAGTTACCTGATGAATTTTATCTCCTTTTTTGTATCTAGGGTCATCATAAATGATTGTCCTAACTCCATCTTTCATTATATTACTAGCTATAGTAAATGATTCCGTTGCTAGATCTTGATATAATTTAGTAGCTTCTTTATAGTTTTTAGCTATTTTTACCTGCTTTTCAAACAGTTTATTTTCTTGAGATGGAGCAAAAATAGAAGAAATAAATTGCTTAATCTTATCAAACTTTACTAGCTTCTTAATAACATGTTTTACTTCTTTTAAATTACTCATCGCATGAGTAGATCTTACTTCAAACTTATTCATTTTAGCGGTGATTTGACCTACCCAATTAATATAGCCTGCAAATACCTTATTTGGTGCATCTTTTGCAGAGGGGATTTGTATACCGAAACACCCATGGGTACCACCTTGGCCGCAACCAGCTAAATCATTAGTATGCCCGGCAGCGAATTGACTTTCGCGATTAGCTTTCCAAGCATTGCTTCCAGCCTCAACATTTAATTTATCATTAGCGGCATTGAATGCGGTAAAAGTTTGCTCTTCGCCAGTGCGATCTTTACCGCTTTTACAATGAGTAAATATTGGTGATAATGTTTTATCTCCCATTATTTTACCAAATTCCGTAGTTTTATTATTAGCTTGAAAGACGATAATTTCCATATTGCTAGCTATGTTAGCGTGGATATTGTCTTTATCCATAATACCAGTTTGAGAATTATATAATCTAGAATTAAATGATTTGATATATCTTTTAGTTTCGGCAACTCTTTTTATACTTTTATATAATTCAAGATTATCTTCTTTTAGTTTATTAAGCTCTGCTTCAACTTGCTTAAAAGTTACTTTACTACCCTTAGGTTGTAGATAATCTCTAGTGAGTTTAAATTTATCGTTATCAAGCTGTTTTCCAATTGTATCCGATTCTTTACTATAATCTTCAAGCTGTCTACCACTTCCACCTGATAGAATCCTACCAAAATTTAAAGGAGTGATAACTCGTTTAATTTCTCCCTCTTTGAATTCTGCAGTTGCAGCTTTGATATGGCGTGGTTCATTAACTTCAATAGGATTTATATTAGCCGACATTCTAGCAAGAAGGGCTGAATTAGTAAAAGGAGTAGTAAGTGAATCGATGGTAATCTTTCTTTCAGCGGTAAATTCTTGGATATTTCTAATAATTATAGCAGTTAACTTATCAGCATAGATAGAACCAGCCATAGCAGTTGGAGTGCCTCCATGCATAGTGGAAACAGCTAACTCTGGACTTTTATTGTTTTTTGCTACATAAATATATTTAATATAAAAATTCTTTGTTAAGGGCAGAAAATTAAGCTGAGTAGGGCATACTTTTTGCTCGGTTAATATAGCAGGTGCTGCATTTTTTAGCTGTTTTTGTTGCCATAACTCTAAGTGATTAAACCAAGCCATATTTTCCTGACCAAGCACCATTTTTTTCCCAGGCGTTTCATGGCAATCTTTAATAGCAGTAAACATCGCTTTTTGCTCTTCAGTTAAACCTAGAGCCATTATATCTAATTCAACTTGAGTAGCTTTTACAGCTTTATCATCTAATATATTGTAAATAGTAGATTTATGATAATTTTCATCTTGAAAGTTGGCATAATCTTTAGCCTCTTGTAACTGTCTTTGTGGGGTTGCAATACCTAAGTTTATTAGTTTATCGCATAAAAGAGTATTAAAATCAGTTACATCCTCTCTAAGCTTAATACTCCAAGAACCTTTTTTTTCTTGTTTTTCAACAGAAAAATCTTCATTAGTTTTATTTTCAGAACTCTCTAGTATCGCCTTGGCTTTTTTATATGCCAGTTCAGTAATTTTTTTTTCAAATTCTAGAGCTTTCTCTGGCGATAAATTATTTTTAGCGACCATAATTGCAGCACGAGTATGGTTGATAACTTGAATAGCAAAAATTTCAGGCGCATTGATTGGTGGCTTTAGAGCAGCCCTGGCATCTCTAACCTTAACTCTAGTTCCATCTGCACCAAAAGCAGCTGATCTATAGCAAAAAATATTTGATCTGGCATCTTTCATGTCATGCAAAGTTTCTAAAGTAGCCGTAAGATTATCACCACTAGGAAATTCTTTTTTTAAATCCTTTTGAGCTTTTTGTTCTACAGAATTGCTATAATTATCACTAGCAATTTCCATTGAAAAATCTAAAGCAGCTTTTTGATTTTGTTGCTGTCTATCGTATATTTTGCCCATGAGTTTTACCTTATTAGTGGTTAGAATGGAGAAGTGTTATCAAAAATGTGCGTCATCCCTAACAAGCTGCTTAAAAAGCAGCGCGACCGGGGATCTTAGGAGTTTAAGCCTCATGAGATCCCCGATCTCAAGCGCTTTTTAAGCGCTTTCGTCAGGGATGACGCCGAATTCGCAATCGTGTTAGAGAACTTTTACATAGATGACGCAATATGTAACAGTCTCAACGTTCTCAATTCATATCAACTAATAGTATAGGTATTTTTGTTATCAAGGAAGAAGATTAATGATGTTACTTATCATATGGGTTATCAGTTTTTTTAGTATGTAACCTAACAGGCACTCCCTTTAACTCAAAAGATTCTTTTAGTCCATTGGCCAAGTAGCGAATATAAGTGTCGCCTATATCATTAGGTAAGTTACTAAATAAAACAAAAGCAGGTGGGCGAATATTATGCTGAGTAATATATTTTATTCTAACTCTTCTAGCATTGGGGCCGAGTGGGAGAGGGTGAGCTGTAATTTTTTCAAGCAGCCATGCATTTAATTTGCGAGTTGGAATACGAATATTCCAGTTAGCGTAAGAATCTAAAGCCGCCTGCATCATTAAATTGATATTATGGCCATTTAAGGCTGAAATATAAATAATCGGCGCATCTTTGATTTCCGGAAGTAATTTATTTATAGAATCAACTAATGCATTATTATATCTACTTTTGTCATCAATTTTATCCCATTTATTAATAGCAATAACAATAGGTCTTCCTTCAGCAATAGCCATATTAGCAATAGCTATGTCTTGGCTTTCAAAGGCATTGGTAGCATCCATAGTAAGAATAACGGTATGAGCAAAACGAATAGCACGTTTACTATCTTCATAAGTCAGTTCTTCTAAATCATTTTTGATACTAGCTTTTTTCTTAATTCCTGCAGTATCGATTAGTTTAATTGCATGACCATTAAATTCGTAGTCTATCGAGATGGAATCTCTGGTAATGCCGGGCATTTCTCCAGTTACCATTCTTTCAGTTTTAAGCAATTGATTAACGAGAGTAGATTTACCAGCATTAGGACGACCAACAATAGCAATAGAAATAGCTTCTCTTTTTTCGCCAGATTTTTTGATCTCATCTTGGCTTTTAGAAAAGTCTTCAAACTCTTCATTAATTAGATTGAATAAATCAATCATCCCCAAGCCATGTTCAGCCGATATAAATACTGGCTCTCCTAGACCTAAGCGGTAATAATCTTCAACAAATACAGCAGTATTAGAACTTTCGCATTTATTGGCCAAGAGCACTGTTTTTTTAGGATTTCTGCGTAACCAACGGGCAAATAACAAATCTTCGCTAGTTATGCCTGGTTTAGCATCGGTAACGAATAAAATTAAGTCTGCATGGTCTAAAGCGTTAATAGTAACTTGTTTAATTTTTTTTCCCATTTCATCTTTGGCATCTTCTTCAAGTCCTGCGGTGTCAATTACTTTAAAACTTAAAGGACCTATGTGACCTGTGCCTTCTTTC
>CANDYO010000166.1 GCA_947424995.1 Rickettsiales bacterium
TTTTAGTACTCATTTTTGTTATTGGTAGTATCTTAATGCGTTCAGCTGGCTGCATTATTAATGATTTAGTCGATTACAAAATAGACCAAAAAGTTGAACGTACTAAAATTAGACCCCTTGCTAGCGGAATCATTAAGCCGTCTCAAGCTATAAAATTACTAGTATTTTTACTTATATTGGCATTTATATTGCTATTTTTTTTAAATAAGCTAGCAATTATAATAAGCTTACTAAGTATTCCATTGATTGCTCTATATCCATTTTGCAAAAGATTTACTTATTGGCCTCAATTATGCTTAGGGCTAGTCTACAACATGGGAGCACTAATTGCTTGGGCAACTGTTAGAGATGAAATAACTTTACCTGCTATTTTATTATATATTGGCTTCGTATTCTGGACCCTTGGTTATGATACTATATATGCTCACCAAGATAGAGAAGATGACCTAAAAATTGGTGTAAAATCAACTGCTATTAAATTTGGTGATAATACTGAAAAATACCTAAATTATTTCTATACTATCACTGCAACTATGATTGTTTTTGCTGGAGGAATAACTGGTATTAATTTATATTACTATACTTTTTTATCTATACCCGTAGCATTATTATTTTGGCAAATTAAAACTTTAGATATTAATAATAAATCTAACTGCGCTCTAAGATTTAAGATTAATATACTTGTCGGCGGACTTATATGGATAGCCATTCTCATTTCTAAGTGGTACGTACAATGAAAAAATTACTCTTAAGTATTATTTTATTTTTTGCAACTACTTGCCTAGCTGATAGCTTTAGAATACTTAGAGATTCTGAAATAGAAAATAATTTAAAAGCATTTATGGCCCCTCTTGTTAAAGCCGCTAAATTAAACCCACAAAACATTAATATTATTATTCTTGCTGATCCATCACTCAATGCCTTTGTAACCAATGGCACAGACATGTTTATTAACTCCGGTTTAATTATTAAATTTGCAGATGATCCAAATGTGCTATACGGCGTAATGGCACATGAAATAGCCCATATTTATGCAGGACACCTAACGCATAAGCGTCAAGAGTATGAAAATATGTCTAAAGTAGCAATGGCAGGAACCGTACTTGGATTGGCTTCAGTTTTGGCTGGAGCTCCAGACGCTGGAGCCTTCATTGGAGTTGGATCAATGCAAGCAGCCGAACGCGGAATGTTGCAATATTCTCGCGAGCATGAAACAGAAGCAGATAAAATAGCAGTAGAGCTTTTGTATAAAACTCATAATAACGGTTTAGGCTTAATTAAGTTTTTTCAATATATGAGTCAAAGAGATAGAGCAATTAATCCAGATCCATACGCAATCACTCACCCATTGAGTAATGATAGAATAGCCAGCATTAGAAGCTCAATCCAAGAAAAATTGAGTAAATTTGGCGATAATATTACTCCTCAAATACGTTTTGAATTTAAAAGAATGGCCACTAAACTCGAAGCTTTTTTAGCATCTCCTGATAATGTTATTCGAAAATATAAAAATAATGATTATGGTTTAGCTATAGGCTATTTTCGCTATGGTAAATTTAAACAAGCCATAGCATTACTGGATAAGGTTATAGCTCAAGAACCAAATAATCCTTATCTGTGGGAATTAAAGGGACAATTTTGTTTTGATAATGGTATGTTTAGTCAAGCTAACCAATATTATCAAAAAGCATTAAAATATATACCTAATGATCCATTAATGAAAATTGAATTGGCGGCAGCAAAGATAAATTTAGCTAAAGGCCTTAGCGATAAACTATTACTTAACGAAGCTATTTCTTTACTGGATCAAGTTACGGCGGTACAACCAAATAATGTTATGGCTTATTTTATGCTCTCCTTAGCATATGGTAAATTAGGTAACCAAAGTAAAGCCATTTTAGCTCTTGCTGAATATTATTCTTATATTGGCGCTCTTGAAAAAAGCAGGATTTTAGCTAATAAAGTTTTAAAAATGACTTCGCCAACCAGTAGAGAATATTTAAGAGCTAGTGATATTATTGATTTTGTAAATAGCCAAAAAGATTAATTTAGAGGTGTAAATTTTGCTAGAGTATCAAACCATTAAACCAGGTGATATCATTATTAGCAGTCCAGATTCAAATACTGGAACAATTTTTAGTAAATCAGTAATCTATATTATTTCACATGATAAGCTTGGCTCTTCTGGACTTATCGTCAATAAATTTTTGAGTAATATTAGTTTAGATTCCACTTCAGATAAAAATACTAATAGCAACTTATCGATATACTCTGGTGGACCTGTAGAACAAGAGAGAGGAATAATTCTTCATAGTAATGATTACAAAGGGACACCTTTAATGAATATAACTACTGAGATTGCAATTAGCGCTGATGCTAAAATTATTAGCGCTATCGCAGCAAATAAAGGACCAAAACATAAAATGTTAATCCTAGGATATGCAGGTTGGTTACCAGATCAATTACTCACCGAAATAAAAAACAGCTCTTGGTTACTGTTATCTGATGTACCCACACCAGCTATCTTTAATCTTGTGTTTATAGAAGATAACAATTACAAATGGAACCAATCTTTAAAATTTACTGGCATTAACCTAGCTAATTATGCTAGCCCTGGCAATGCTTAAAAGAGGTCTTATGCGTTATCTATTTATCCTAATTCTTTGCTTATCTAATTTAAGTTTTGCCAATCCAACCTTATCTACCACGCCATTTCCTGCGTCATCCCTGACGGAAGCGCCGAAGGCGCTGGAGATCGGGGACCTTAGAATGGCTCCCGAGATCCCCGGTCGCGCTGCTCCGCAGCTTGCCAGGGATGACGAGTTAAATCTTTATTCAGCAACAAAACTTGGTATCACAGATCGAGTTAATAAATTAATTGCAGAAAATAGTGACTTAACTAGTAAAATAAGCATGTCTATTCAAGTTAAAGACCTTAAAACTGGACAAGAAATTTATGCGCTCAATCCTTATCAACGGATGGTTCCAGCAAGCGTTACTAAATCATTTATTGCTTATGCTGCTTTAGCATATTTAAAACCAACTTTTACCTATAGCACTCAAATCTTAGCTAAACCTAGTAAAATAGATTCAAACGGCACATTAAATGATAATTTATATATAAAATTTTCAGGAGATCCAAGCTTAACTAAACTAGATTTGGATAAGCTTATTGCTCAATTAAAGACTAAGAATATTAAGCAAATTAATGGCGATATTATTATTGATGATCAAATATTTGATCAAGCTTATCAAGCCGAAGGCTGGTCATGGGATGATAATAAATTTTGTTATGCAGCACCAACTAGCGCTATTGTTATCGACCAAAATTGTTTGCAAATGATCCTAAAAGGTGGCGCACTTTTTGTTAACGTCGATCCTGAAAAAGCACCTAAAAATGCTTGTCCGACTTGCACCCCAAATTCTTTTTATAAAGCTTTTGCTAAATTTGATTTTAAAATAGTAACAAAAAATGATTCAACTTGCAGCCCACACTTAATAGCTAATCCTGATAACTCATATAGTTTAACAGGTTGCATTGATGTTAACTCTAAGGACCTTCCATTAAATATAGCTTATCAAGATCCTCGCTTAATGATCAGCGCTCTGATAGAAAGTTTACTAGTTGACCACAATATTGCATTTAATCAACAGATACTTTTTAAAGCTTCTCCAAGCGGATATGATGTTATCTCTGAACATAAATCTGAAAATCTTTCAGAATTAGTTACTCAAATGATGAAAAATTCAGATAATATTGCTGCTGATAATTTTATGAAAACTATCGGTGCCATTTACTATAAAACTCAAGGAAATTTTAAAAATGGACGAGATGCAGTAGCTGCAATTTTATCAGCAGATACTAAAATAGACTTTACTCAGATACGCATGGTTGATGGTTCTGGTGGTTCTCGTTATAATTTGATATCAGCTGATCAATTAGTTAGCTTATACATAGCAGCAAACAAAAATTCTAGTATTTGGTCATATTTTTATGACTCTTTACCAATTAGCACCCTAGATGGATCAATTAAAACTAAATTTGCTGATTATCCTGAATTACATGGCAAAGTCCATGCTAAGACTGGTAGCATGGGAGGCGTCTCTAATTTATCTGGTTACTTAGAACGAGATAATGGTCAAACTTTAGTTTTTGCAATTATGATTAATGGCTATATCGGCCCAAGAGCTGATGCGAGTAAGTTTATAGAGCAGATATTAGCTGCGATTACTGAGTAGCAAAAGGATTGCGCGTCATCCCTTGTAAAGGTTAGGTAATTCGTTGACAAAAATACAAAAATTAAATTGTATAAAGTCAACGGAGGAATAGATGAGACATAACAGTGAAGATAAGACATTAGAAAGAAGCTATAAGAATAAATG
>CANDYO010000167.1 GCA_947424995.1 Rickettsiales bacterium
TTTGCTTTGAAATTTAATAGGGATTATTGTTTTACAATGATTGTTTATAACCCCTGACGCCACTATAAACTGGTAAAAAGGATAAGTTATGACAATTAAAAATATCTGTACCTCTCAAGAATTAAAAGAATTTGCTACTACTTCTGAAATCACTATCTCTAAACTTTCAAAATTTATTGAAAGCAAAACTAGTCAACAATACGTTATTGTTCAGAAAGACTTTGTCAAAGCTATAAGTAAACAACTTTTTGATAACACATTACATATTTTTGATATTAATAAGTTTATTAACGATACTTGGGTTAAAATTGTGAGTACTAACCAAACTACAAGAGATAAGTGGAAAAATGAATTAAAAGAGTTTGAAGATAAAACCATAATAAAATGAAATGCTTATTATTTTTGTTATTTCAGAAACACAATACAAAAAATTATTAATTGGTTAGTTTTTTAAATTATAGACATTCAATAATTAGTTGAATTATAATTTAAAAATTAACTTAATATAAAAAGGTAAAAATGAAAAACAATTATACTCCTAAATCAAATATTTCGATAGGATACTTGAAAACTAATTCAAAACAAACAGGTGTTCTTGATTTGAAATCAACTGGCATTATCCATTCCATTGAATATAAACCAGTATATGAGAATCAACCACCATCTAATGTTGGAAGTGATTATATGCAAAATATAATTAATGATAGTAATAAGGCGTATAAAAATAGTCAAATTCAAATTGGTATAAAAACTGGTGATGATATGGCTTTTATTAATAAAACACATAATATAAGATCTCGAATTGAAGAAATAGATGATCGATTAAAAGAGGTTGGTATTAATAAAACAGAGAAACGCTCTTTAGATGATATGAAAAGCGAATTAGTAAAAGAATTAGAAAAATTAGAAATATCACAGGAGGATCCAGAAATGATAAAAAAATTAAGTATTCAAGTACAAGAATTATGCAATGCTTTAACTCAATCAGAATTACAAAAGCAAGAATTAATAGAACATGCTTCTACACTGCAATCTGAAAATCAAAATTTACAAAATGTCTGTCAAATTACTGCTCAAATACTACCAGAATTACAAGCTAGTCATGAAATGATACCAGGATTGCAAGCTCAAATCTTAGAATTAGAAACAACGATTCAAAATAACCCGAATATTATCGAGCCTGCTATTCAAGAAGCAGCTTTAAAAACAGAAAAAAAGAAAGGAGAAATTAAAGGAGAAATTAAACATATTAAAATGGGTATAAAAAATATTTGGCAAGATGAGATTATAAAGGAAAATCTTAAGTATACTTTAGACAAATTACCGGAAATTACAGATTGGTTAAAACTAAATTCTAACCCTGATCATGATTATCTTAACGATAAAAATAACGAAAGTCTTATTATAGGAGAGTTAGGAATTGAGTTTGGTACAGAGTTTAATGAATGGTGATAAATTTAACGTGTAGAAGATGCTGATTTAATAATGCTAAGAACAGCATCTGCAACCTTCGCTCCAGCTTGTAAGATAGAAACTGCGGCTAAAATACTCTTTAATGCCGCAGCAAAGGTACTAGACGCTTCAATTAAATCACTGTCTAAATAACCACTAGACGCATCTTTAGTCACGCCGATTGTAGAACTAAGAGAATTTGCAGATCTTTCTAAATTATCACCTTGGCCTTGAAGTTTTGCTCGAGCCGAATATACTAAATTAAATGCATTGGTTATTACTTCTTGAGCAACTTTAGTATTTTCTTTAGTTAATAAGTCAAGTTTTGGGATATGTTCATTTTGGTTATTACGATATAATTTAGTAGCACTAAGATCAGCAATTACCAGTTTTGATACACTATCTGAATCAAATCCAGTTCTTACCTCAATACCACTACCAATCCTCATTAAAGATTTCTTCATAGCTAAAGCAATAAAATTATAATTTTTAGGATCTGATAAAGAATTAATACCATCTTTGCCAATATTGATTGTCAGAGTATCGCTATTAGTTGCTTTAAAAGTTAAAGATTTTCCCTCGTTTAATTCATTATCTCTTACTCTGCAAACAAATTCCTGACCACTGATAGTGGCAATAAATAAGGTTTTACCTAGAAGATCAGGATCTGGAACAATCACAAAATCTTCAAATCGTTTGTTGGAAAAGTCTGTTGAATTCAAAGAAACAGTCATGCCATCAACATTACCAATAGCTCTACCGTTATCATCTATGATTTCCTCACTTGAATTATCAATTTCTAAATCTCTAATTTGCGCAAATTCTGTTGATGATAAAAGCTTTTCTATTGGTTTAGCTAAAGTATCAATGGTATTTTCTAGAGTAGTAATATTGTTATTGAGATCCTTAGTGTTTATACTAAAAGTTTCAGCTGTAGAGGCTTCAGTAAATACTAGCTCTCTGTTATTTAAGTTAGTATCAGTACCTTGCCAAACAACTGACTGAAAAGTCCTACCAGCAATATCAACATGTAAAACAATAGCAATATCACCATCTGTAGAAATAGTCGGTAGAGGTGCATCACCTTTTACTTGGGTATAAAGTTTTGCAGCCAAACCATTACCAGCAACAGAAGTAGCTTGTGTCACAACCTTAACATTTACTTTTGGCTTTTTTATAAACCCGTCGAAGTTTCTAATATTACTTACGTTAATTGCTGGTTTTATTATAGATACATCAGCCATAGAAATTGGTGTAGGAAATATAATCATTTTTGGATCGTTAATATTAACAGGTATATATTGAAGTTTTAAATCATAATTTGAATAAATAACTATTTCACTTTTACCATGATAACCATATTCAATACAAAAATTTTCTTGATGAATAAGACCACCATTATTAATACCCATATCGACATCTAATAAAAACTTATCATAAATATTTATAGAAATATCGTGAGCTGACATAATATTCGCTACGTTATAATTTTGAATTGTTCCATCAGGTTTTACAAATTTTATAATATCGCCAACTGCACTCGGTTGTGTAATTTTCATTTCATAAGCATGAGTAGTTGTTTTAGATATTTTAAAAATACCATGTTGTATTTCATTAAGATTACATTCTGGTTTAAATCTTAAAATATCTTTATTAAAAATGCTGTTAATTCTTAAACCAGAGGTGTTTTTTTCTACGGATAAAAGATTTTCATCTATCAAATTTTTTATAACAGGATGTTTCCGAACTACATCATATAATTTATGAGCAGTTTTCCAAACAGAATTTTGTATTTCAACTTTTGTAGGATCATCTCCTACTGTACCATTAGCTACAAACTCGAACATTACGTCAGCAATAGTTAATTTAGATCCTATTGTAGGATTTCCTCCTTGAAATTTAAAAGAATAACTCGATGGATTTGAATTATCCAAAAATCCACTATTCTCGGATTTAACTATTAACGGTATTTGCGTAGTTGAAGCTGAACGCTGGGTAATTATTACTTGTTTGTTACGAGTAGTAACGTTGTAATATCTAAGACTTTCAGAGGAGTGATTTTTAAGAGCGGTTGCAATGTTTGATATAGTTTGTTCTTCACTTGTTCCTATTAATATATCATTTCCACTAGTAACAAGTTCCTTATTTTGAACCATTTTGAAATTAACGTCATGAAGACTTATTGTATCTCCTGCTTTTATATTAGCGATATTTTGAACATCAATAATTTTCACAGCTCTAGTACCTGCTCCTTCAAACAAAGTACCGCTACCTATTCCAGTTTTTCTAACATCAACGATTTTTGTATTATATTTAGCTTTAATAGTTGGATTAGAACCAAATTCGCCTGTGAGTAGTTTTATGCCATCAAACTCAACTAAATTTGTTTGTTTTGATACTTGTTCAAGCTTCAACTGAAACATATCATTGAGCGTTCTAACAGTAGTCTTAGAACCACCGACTGAATTAATAATACCAAGCATGTCAGTAAGAGTTTGGGCAATAGAATCTAACCCTCCTTGAGCAGTTTTAACAATATTACTACTATAGCCAAGGCTATTATAGATCTTATTTGAAACTTTAGCTCGATCGCTAAGATTATGACCTAGAAAATTACTAACAACATCATTATTAGCTTTAAGACCTGTACTTAAGCTTGTAGCACTAAGATCTATATTTTTCCTACCAATACTAATAGCGATTGGAACAGAATTCACAACGGGGTTTTTTAAGGTTATACCACTCATAATTACTATCAAATTTTATAATTCACATCTATCAACTATTTAAACTATGAATGGTACTTTAGTCAAAGATTTAATAAATTTTTTTGAATTATAGAACAATTTTCAAACCATTATCAGTTATTTCAAAATTTGCAATATTAACTTCTTTATATTTATCGAATGCATTATCTATT
>CANDYO010000168.1 GCA_947424995.1 Rickettsiales bacterium
ACAAGATAGCCGTATGAATATGGAACTTGGTGTAGTTTCAGCAATTAAATTTGTAGATAATCTTTATTGCCAAAATACTTTCGGCTACAAGTCTACGGAACAAAATAAAGATTTTTGTTGTGAAAATAGCAATGCTGATTTACCTTGGTATTTATGTGGAACGCTAGTGACTGTTGGTTTGGCTTCCACCATAATTTATTGTTTGTATGATAATGGTGCAGATTAACTTCTAGATTGATTAAAATCTGTAAAGTGTTATAATATAGGTACTTAATAAGTAGTAATTTTAGAAGTAGGGGGAGGATAAAGGTTATGTCAGCAGAAACAACTATTCTTCAGATTAAAAACAAAAGCTTGGATGAGCTAAGAGTTTTATTAAATTCGAAAGAATTTATAGGTTCTACCATTAAAGAGAAGCTAGACTTTTTTAAACAAATAGATCAAGAATCCAATAAGCCATTATTTATTGCTATTGCAGCAAAATCTATAGAGCATTTAAATCTGCTTCTAAATAATGATGTACTAGTTAAAACTGGTCATGATTTTTGTTTTGAATTGGTACAAATACGAGACCAGAACAAAGTTAGTATAATAGAATTAGTTAGTAAAAAAGCTATCATTACTAACTTGGAAGAGATATTAAACAGTAAAATATTCAAAGATATCTTGTATCCAGATGATGTATATACGATATTTGCAGAACCTAATAGATTAGGTGTTTCAGGTTTTGCTTTGTTAATGAATCAATCATTTAAGCATTTCAAAACATTATTAGAAAGCCAAGCTTTTAAAAAAATTAATGAGGATCAGGCTTTTCAATTACTAAACCTAAACTCTGATGAAACTGGAAAATTAAATAGCTTTTGGAATGCTATATTAAAGGGAGAAGAATATTGGAATTATTTGTTCAATAGTCGTTTTCTTGATAAGTTGGATTCGAAGGAAATATCTAATTTGCTAGCTACTCATTATACGGAAGATAATGGAGATACTCCTTTAGGTTATGTTATTAATCACTTGCCTGAAGAAAGTTTAGATAAGTTTTTGGCTAGTAAAGCTTATAAAAAACTTAATGTTGAGGAAGAATATAATCAATATAAATTACAAAATGATAATAACATGACGGCTTTGGATATAGCCCTTAACAAAAGTCCAGAAGCTTTTAGAAGCGTATTAGAGTGCCAGAAATGTTTTAATATACTAACGGATGAGCAAAAGCTCTATCTTTTAACTACCAAAGATAACAGAGAAAATTTACCAATAGTATATAAAGCTTTAGTGATTGGTAATGAGTATGAAAATTTAATTTTAAATAGCGAGGTAATAGTTAGTATGGCACAAGAACAAAAATATAATCTTCTTCATGCAGCATTGCATAGCAATATTAATGTTATAAATGACGAAGCTCCAGATCCTGAAATTGTAGATAATCCTGAAAGATTAGGAATACTACGCAATAGTGCGGTATTTCAATCTTTAGATTTAGATAAGCAGCAACAATTATTAGGACATCACGTAGAAGATTTAAAAGGTAACTCAACAGATCATACTTAAGGTGCGTTGCTGATACTTTAAGCTTGTATGTTCAGGTAAATGAAAGTCTAAATAGTTATTACAAACTAGCTCAGCTGAAGTTTTGGCTATAGTTTTAAATAGCGTGATAATTGTGATAATCACCCTGTAGTAATAATATATTACAGTAAACTAGATCTTGTTAAGATAAGTTTTTAATACAGCTAAAATTACTAACTAATATAAATTGATTGAGGTGTATTTTTATTTTTTAATTGATTCAAAAAAGCTCTGTACTATGGAAACTCACAATTTATAGCTATTTAAGCGTTGTATTGGCAACTTGCCTTATTAAGGCTATTTTGCAGATAAATGGTTATATTTTTTAAGTTAAATTGTAGAGAAAAAATGTGCAATCTAATTAATTAGCTAATTATCATGTAAATAGTGATTTTAGCTGTGAGGTTGTCATGTCTTATTATAAAAATCTTTGTAAATTAGAACAATAAGAGATCAAAATATGGCTAACTATAAATTAATACAGAAGGATGATGGACAATGGATAATTCAAAATACATCTACTCTAGAAGAAATGCCAATTGATTATAATTATATTGATTATTTCAAAATATGGACAATAAAACGTATATTATTTGATGTGGCATGGTTTTCTAATGAACGTATAATATATGTAAAATTTTTGCTAAGCTTGTATAATTTACAACACTTAGACCCAGCATCTATAGATAGAGATGAAATAAAAAACAAATTCCAAGAAAAAAAACTATTCTTTAAGAACCTTCAATCTTCGGAAAAACAAAAACTTAAAAGTCATAAGATTATTTCTAAACTTGAAGAAGATAATTATTCAGATGATTCTGATAATGAAACATATGATGCAGAATTATTTCCTGGCTCTTATTTAGTTTATAAACATCAAAAACTTGATATAGTTGCAAAATTTCAACCAGATAAAAAGGCCGACACACCACAAAAGAAAATAAATGCTTTAAAGAAATTGCAGTATCCTGGTTCTAAATCTGGAAGAGATTATTTGAGTTACGAACTTCCTACTCTCCAAGAGTTACAAATAAAATTTGAGGAAAATCCTACTAAAGAATTATTTGGTCAAGAATCTGATTTAAAGAGTGCATTAGAAAATGCATTACGTATACCTTATGAGAGACATTTAGAGAATAATGGCTTAGAGCCAGACGTAAAATTAAAAATAGTAAAAAAGTCAGATAAATATATATATAAATATACTAATAAAGATGGTCAAAAGGTTAAAATAGAATCTGAATTACCTCCTGCTATTATTTTATACCGAGGCATAGGATACTTTACTGATCGCTGGCATGCTGAGGCAAGAAGAGCGCACAGAGAAGAGCTTTCTAAGCAAAATCTTTTCTGTGAAGCTATATATAAGCACCATTTTAATGCCTGGCAAGAATATGACCAGTTTACAAGGTTAGAAAGCGAAAGCAAATCAACAAAAGAAAGAGAGTTATATATTGAAGCTAGACAATTGATAGCTAACTTAATTGCTTTACGCAATTCAAACCCCCTTTTACTTCAACAAGGAAGTGATACTGCTCAGAGCACTAAATATAAAATATTTACCAACTGGCTAGAACTTATTCAGTATGTCTATACAAATGGGGTAGCTCGTTATTTAATTTTAATTGAAGAATTACAATCTCAAGTAAGTTTACTAAAAGGATTATTTCCTGAAGAAGGAAATATATTTCTTTCATTCAGTGAGATGCTAACCCATGCATTTCGTTATGCTAGAGCTATAAAAGAACCCTATGCAAAGTATATTTTACCACCTAATTATGATTCTAGTGGAAAAGCAGAAAAACCATATAGTGGTAAGTTATACGTAACATCACATAATATTTCAGATTTTGAATATTATAACAAACCAAACATAATTAGAGAAATGAATGCTTTAGGCTCTGTTACTACAGGAGTCCGTATAGGTAACGAATTAGAAGTATCGTTTCTGGGCAAAGTTCCTAGCGATAATTTTATTTATGCGCAGAAGATTCGCGTACCGAGCTTCCATAGAGCTAAATATCCTCAGCACTTTATGAGTAAATATTGTATTTCAGAAAAAATGTATAATGCCTTTCATAATATGTTTAAAAAAGGACTATCAAACAGTGAAGAAAATAACTTTATTGAAAATCTTACTAGATATTTGTCATTATATCATGCCATTAGAGTGTTTCTCTGGCAACTTGAAGAAGCCATTCCAAACTCAAAAATTGGGAATAAAGGAAAAATATTACTTTTTTTAGATAAAAATGGAGGATTTTCTAGCCAAATCCCTAACTGGGGCTCTGATAAAGTAACAGATGAAGAAGAATCTGCTTATGCAAGAAGCTTAAGCCATAAAAAGTTACTTTTTGAAACTAATGAAATATATTCTAATATAATAAAAATATACGAAATAAAAAAATCTTCTTTAACCTCAAAATGGCAAGATAAAATCGATGTACGAAGGGACAGTGAGTTTGGAGGAACTAGTCCAACTAAAACCATCAAACTATCACGCATAAGTGAGGGCGAATTAGAAAAATCAAGTTCTTTAACCCCAAAACGAATTTTTTCTAAATCATCAAAAGATAGTAGTTTTTTTGATTCTTTATTTGACCTTGATATAAGTGATATATTTGAGGAGAAAACAAGTATACTGGAATTAGAAAATGGCGAATCAGCCTGGGATATAGATGTGCTAGGTGATGGAAACTGTTTACTTTATTCTTTAGTAGTAGGATATTTATTGCCACATTCAACTAATTCTCAAGCTTTTCATGAAAGATAT
>CANDYO010000169.1 GCA_947424995.1 Rickettsiales bacterium
AGTTCCTAAACAATCATATTACCCCCTATATAGCTAAACAAGAGTCGTCACATCTACGCAAGGCCGTCATCCTTGCCGCTAGCGCTAGCTAGTGGCGAGGATCCAGTTTAAATCTTTTAAAAACCTTTATAAACTCTAAGTATTAAAAGAATTCAACTGGACCCTCGGCCTACGGCCAAGGGTGATGACCTCGGTTAACTTAAGTTATCAGACTAAACTTAACGTATCTTCAAACCTTCAACAAAACTAAATTATAGTTCTGGAGTAGTATCTGCTGGCGCTTCACCTGCTTTTTGACATAGTGATTCGTCAAGAAGGTTATAGAATACCGCCTTAAGAACGCCAGAATCCATAACACTAGAGCCTTCAGTACCAGCAAATCTTGGACTAGTAGCTAATATTGCACTTATGCATGAACCATATTGTTGATCATATTCTGATTTATCACTATATGCTCCATTGCCATTTAATTCAAACGCTGAGCCTAATTCAACTAGTGAATTTGTTGCTTGAAGTGATCCATATAAAGGATTTTCTGTAGAAACAGTGTAAATGAATAATCTACCTGGTAGAATTCCATCTTTATGTAAGCTTGGAAGATAATCACCATATACCGCATCCATTGCTGTAGTTACTACAGGAGAACCATTATTGCTAGAGCTAAATAAAGCACCACCTTCATAGATAGGATTGCCATTAACATCTTTCATCCCAGATACACCAAGATTCACGAAACCTAAAGTGTCTCGATCTGAAAAGATTATCTTTTCAGCATCACCTTCTTGAATGAGAAAAGCTCTTAATGGCCCTTGATTATCACCTCTTGCTCCCCATAAATCTATTTTTTTCAGAACTTTTTCAGGATTGGCATGGGTACCATCACCATAAACTTGCGCATTGGTATCTTCTGGGTTAAATACATTGTTAAGCGATAAAAAAGAACCCCTAGTTAAAGTATTATATTGCACAGATCCATCCATTGATGAAAATGTTGTAACACTAACTTCAGCTAAATTATCAGTATCGTATGTATATGTAAGAAGATTATTTTGGTTATCTGTAGTAACTGTCATTTCGGTCATAATGCTACCTAAGCTCCATTGATTAATTATTTATTTATCGATTCCTTAATAAACATCAAGGAATAAACCGTTGATAGCATATATCTAGATAAAACACAAGTAAAAAGTAGTATTATATTGACATATCTGATCCATATTGCCTACAATAGTATCTAATTTTTGATAGATAAAGCTTTATGAACTCACTCGAAAAACTAGATAAAAAACTATCTGAATATAAGCAAAAACATAACATATCTAAACCAGAAATTCAGAAAAAATCTGAAAGTTCCGTTTTCGTGATAGCCGAATTAATTGCTGGAATCGGAATCGGCGGTTTCTTAGGTTACTATCTTGATCAATTTTTTCATACCAAAGTAGTATTTTTGTTGATTTTTATAATTTTGGGATTAATATCCTCTTTCTATAACATATATAACAAGTATAAATAATAATAAATTCAAGAGTTAGAAACTGAAGCTATAATGTCATTTAATCCATTCCATCAATTTGAAATTCATCCGATAATAAATCTTTCTTTTGATAGGCATGATATTAGCTTAACCAATTCTTCTTTATTCATGCTGATATCCGTCTTCTTAGTTAGTAGTTTCTTTTATTTTGCTGGACGCAAAGCCACTATAGTTCCAGGGAAATTACAGAATATGGCGGAAGTTACTATAAAATTTGTTGACGATATGCTTTATGAAAGCGCAGGAGCTAAAGCTAAACCTTTCTTTCCTTTCATTTTTACTTTATTTACCTTTTTGTTAGCATTAAATTTATGTGGCATGTTACCATATGGCTTTAGTGTAACTAGCCATATTGCTTTTAATTTTGCTGTTGCTGCTTTTATCTTTATCATGGTTACTATAACTGGATTTGCTAGACATGGCTTTCGCTTTTTGTCATTATTTTTACCAAGTGGCGCCCCTTTATTTATCGCTCCACTATTGATAGTCATTGAATTCTTTTCATTTCTATCTCGTCCAATAAGCCTCTCTATTAGGTTAGCTGGCAACATGATCGCTGGTCACGTACTGCTTGGAGTTTTAGGAAGTTTTGTAGTGATGATGGGGATTTATGGAATTGTACCGATGCCTTTCATGGTAGTGATGGTAGGATTTGAATTTTTTGTTGCTATTTTACAAGCCTATATTTTTACAATATTGACTTGTGTTTACTTAAATGACGCCATAAACTTGCATTAATTGTAAGTTTTGGCATTATAAACCTGAATATTTTTGTAATCGACGCGTCATCCCTGACGAGGACAAAGTCCGAAATCGGGGATATCAGGAGTTTCTAGTCTTCACGAGATCCCCGGTCGCGCTACCTACGGTAGCTTGCCAGGGATGACGCAAAAACTGATATTACTTAGATTAACTAAATTTTGATTTTAAACCTTAGGAGAGAAAAAAATGGACGCAGCTTCTTTTAAATATATTGCAATTGGTCTTATGAGCTTAGGTATGGTGGGCGCAGCACTTGGTGTGGGAAACATCTTCTCAAGCTTACTTAATGCAATTGCACGCAATCCAGCCCAAGAAAACAAATTATTTGCTCGCGCTATTATAGGCGCTGCTATGGCTGAAGCAATGGGAATTTTTGCTTTAGGTATTGCTTTAATTTTAATGTTTTCTTAAACGAAATAAGGCATAAAAATCAATGCCCCAACTTGATATAGAAACATTTTTTCCTCAATTTTTTTGGCTTGTCGTAAGCTTCAGCTTATTATATTTTTTGCTTAATAAGTTTTGCTTACCTCAGTTAACAAAAATTTTCGAAGAACGTGACGCAAAAATAAGTGGTCTATTAAGCAGAGCTGAGCAAGCTAGAGACGAAGCTGCCAAACTTAAGGCTGAATATGAAGCTATTCTTGCTAATGCTGTAAAATCTAAGGATATTATGATAGCCGAAGCTATTAAAGAGATCGCTAAAATGACTGAAGAAAAAATGGTTGAGCATAATTACGATTTAGATGCCATACTCTTAATAAGTGAAGAAAAAATGCAAGTTTTTCAAGCCCAAACTTATCTTCAAGTTGAGAAAATAGCTCACGAAGCGACTCAAAATATCTTAACAAATTTACTTGGCATAGAAGTAAAGTCTGAGTTAATCGCTTCAAGTATACATAATGCTAAAGAATCTAGGGGTTCCGTATGATACTAGATGAACATTTCTGGGTAGCCGTCTCAATCATAATTTTTATCGCATTGGTATATAAGCATCTTAAAAAATTCTTAAATACCTCACTTAAAGCTAGAGAAAATGCTATCCATCAAAAATTAAGTGAGGCTGCTGCTTTAAATAAAGCAGCTGAAACGTTATTACAAGAACATCGCTTACTTCATCAAGTCTCAGAAGCCGAAGCTAAAAACATCTTAAACTCAGCTATTACTGAAACTGCATATTTAAAAGAAAATGCAGAAAAAGATCTTGCTGCTAGGATACAAGAAAAATCTGCAAGCATGACTGATAGAATTCGCTATAATGAAGCAAAGCTTTTAGAAAGGCTTCGCTTAGAATCATTAGAACTAGCTATTAGAACTACCACCGCAATTCTCCAGATTCATGGCTCAAAAGAAATAAACAGCAAGTTGCTAGATGATTCAGTAGTTGCCATCAATGATAAACTAACTAAGGATATAGCCGCCTAATTAAATTGAGTCACCTTCCTTTCATAGCTCGCATCTTCAATATTAACCATTTCTTCACTAAAATAATTTACTCTTTTTAGATCGCAATTATTTATGAAATGAAATGAAGAGCAGTTCACAAGAACCATCTAATCTTATTAACACAAACATGCTGGATAGACCTCCAGAAATGCATATAATAAGAGGCCCTGATATCACCTTTAATGAGTCAAATCAACTTGGATCAATAACTACAACTCATGGAAATGCTAAAGATCAAATTGATATACGAACACTTGATATATCAAAAGATTCTAGAGTTATCATCCAAGCTTACGGCACCCATTCAGATGCAAAACATCAGCTGCAATTATATCCATCTTTAGGATATGAAAGTGGTGTTGACTATACTTCTTATAATTTTCAAGCACTTAGAACTGCCACCAAAGGAGCTCCAGTAAATGTAGAGTTAATAAGTTGTTATGGAGGATATGCTATCTATGACCCTAAATTCCCAACCTATATGGGCAGTATGACCGCTGCATAAAAATCACATAATTCTTTTAACCTCAATAAATAGCTAGCATAGAGATATTTTTGTTGCTATTTTTTTGCGCTCATTATATAATGCCCAATAGGCAT
>CANDYO010000170.1 GCA_947424995.1 Rickettsiales bacterium
GTGTAACCGATAAAAACATCAATGTCCACAAATATCACAACGAGGCACAACAGAATATGTAAATAAAAACAGGTGTGTATCCCTTTTGCCACAATGGATTGATAGCAGTTTTGTATGAAATGATTTTCCAAAGTCGAGATAGTTTATGGCCGAAATTTATTAGTAAAATCAAGACATTAACTTCATGCAAAATAACTAGATATGAATTTTTGGTAACTTTTAGTTAAAATCTGTATTGACATATTAACTGAATTGTTGTATATTATATTTAATAGCAATTGATAACTTAAATTACAAACTTTAAAAGGAAAAATATTATGTCTAAAAAAGAACAAGCGATAGAATTATTTAAATCAATAACTGATAGCTACTCTAAGGCATTGTGGCATTATTCTTTGCATAAGCAACAAGGATCGAGTTCTGATGCTGATAGCCGTGATTACTTTAAGGCTCTGGCAATACAATCAGAGGTAAAGCTTGAAGTTATGATGGGCGCACCGGGAGCTGCATATTTCGACGCATTAATAGATCAAAGATCTGCTGCTTTTGGATGCGGCGAGAATGACATATCGTTTAGATGCATAGAAGTTGCAAAAGAAATTGGGCTAAATATTTTAGAAACTTGGGTATGGACTGAATAATTAACCTATCCTAATAAGATAAGGATTGTAGTAACGATCCTTATCTTATTATAATCCATATAACTCCCATTTTTTATCCACTAACTCTTTAGTCTTCTCATCCATATCTAATTTTTTACCCCAAATTCTATTGGTTTCAGGATAAATCTTATTAGTAGCATCAAAGCCTATTTTACTTCCCAAACCTGAGTGAGGTGAAGCAAAATCTAGGTAATCAATGGGGGTATCGGTAACTATAGTAATATCCCTGGATGGATCCATCCTAGTGGAAACTGCCCACATCACATCTTGCCAATCTCTACAATTAATATCATCATCAACAATATAAATAAACTTAGTATAAATAAATTGGCGCAGGAAAGACCACACTCCCATCATAATCCGCTTGGCATGACCTGGGTAAGATTTCTTAATCGAAACAATAGCAATTCGATAAGAACAGCCCTCGGGTGGCAGATAAAAATCAACAATCTCTGGAAATTGCTGCTTGATAATTGGCACAAACATTTCATTTAAGGCGACTCCTAAAACTGATGGTTCATCTGGAGGTCTGCCGGTAAAGGTGCTTAAGTAAACTGCATTTTTACGCATAGTAATGGCAGTAAGATGAAATACTGGAAATTCTTCTACATCATTATAATAGCCAGTATGGTCACCATATGGTCCTTCTGGCAGTACTTCACCAGGGTTAATATAACCTTCCAAAATAATTTCAGCTTGAGCTGGAACTTTTAAAGCAATAGTTTTGCAATCAACTAAATCTATTGCTTTTTTGCGCAAGAAACCGGCAAACTGATATTCTGAAATTGATTCTGGCACCGGAGTAACCGCTGCTAAAATAGTAGCAGGATCTGCTCCAATTACCACCGCTACTGGCATTCTTTCATCTTTTTGATAACCATTATAATGTCCAGCTCCTCCACGATGCTTTAACCAACGCATGATAGTGGTTTTCTTATCAACCACCTGCATCCGGTAAATCCCTAAATTATAGTCATTGATCTTCTCACCATCCTTTGCTTTAGTAACCACTAAAGGCCAAGTTATTAAAGGAGCAGCTTCATTTGGCCAACAAGTTTGGATCGGCAAAGCTTTAAGATCAATATCATCACCAGTTAAGACAATTTCTTGGCAAGGAGCTTTACTGACTTCATTAGGTTTCATCGCAAAAATAGTTTTTAGCACTGGTAGCATTGCAAAGGCTTCTTTCCAACCACCAGGCGGTTCAGGTTGCCTTAAAAAAGCTAGGGTCTCACCTAAATGCCTTAAGCCTTCTGGCTTGATGTTTAAAGCCAAGGCTACTCTATTTACCGTACCAAATAAGTTTACCAGTACTGGCATAGGGTTAGCTCCATTTTCGGTAACTACTTGTTCAAATAAAATGGCTGGCCCTTCTGCTTTAAGTAATCTACGCTGAATTTCAGTCATTTCAAGCACGCTAGAGACTGGTGTTTTTACTCGCTTAAGTTCACCTATATTTTCTAAATAATCGATAAATTCGCCAAGATTTTTATATGTCATAAAATATTTGCCAATAAAATGAAAAGAGATATACTTCAAAACTAAGATCGTTATATAAAATATTGTTATATAACTCAATTGCAAAAGCTACACAATGCCGTCACCCTTGGCCGAAGGCCGAGGGTCCAGTAGAAATCTCTTCTCTTATAAACTCTTATAACCAACAGGTTTTTAAAAGTTTTAAACTGGACCCTCGGGTCGCTTTGCGCCCTAAGGGCGACGGTTACGGTTGACTAATCATCAATAATAAACTGATCTTATATTAGAGTCAAAAACATCAAGAGTATATCTCAAAGGAGTAAAAAATGAAATTATTTATGATTTATATCGGCGGAATTCATGAAAAAGCTTTGATAGAACTGCATGATATACGCTTTGTTATCGCTGAAACTATTGAAGATACCTATGAAGAATTAAAAAGCAGCTGGTGGGGAACTCCTAGAAGTTTGCACATTGATGCTTGGGGAATGCTAGATTATGTAGATGGTTATAATATATCACTTAAACCAGAGGCTCCATTAAATCCAGAAAATAAACTTTATTTTGTTAATCTTGGCGGTTATGATAGCAATGAATTCACTGAATTGCATAAAAATGTATTAGTAGTAGCTCCTAATGAAAGCAAAGCTAAAGTTAGGGCTTTAAAACAAATTTTAGATTGGCAGTCTCATCATCGCGATTATCAGTTTGAACTGGAAAATATCTTAAGCATTTCTGAACTTATTTCAACCAAAAATCTACATATTCATCTAGAACCAACCGATACGCCTAAAGAGTTCGAATTCACTTGTAAATATCTGCCAATTGGAGGAGATTAATAATAATTAATAATGATTTGACAGTCGTCGATTGTTATGTTATTGCATATTAATTAACTAACATGCAGTATATATAAATTATGCCAAAAAGAAAATCCACTTCTAGTTCAAGTAATTCTAGTAAAAAATCAACTCCTACATCTTTAAATGAGCAATTACAAGCAGATGGCTATCGTATTATTCATGTTCCTCGTCTTGGAAACTGCCTATTTGCAGCAATTGAAACACAGTTTCAAGGTTATACCATAGCAGCTTTAAGAGCTAGAGCAGTTGAATATATGAGAGAACATCCAAATGAGTTTGCTACTTTGGCAGGCGACGGCGATACGTTTACAGCTTATCTTGCTAGAATGTCTAGGGATAGAACTTGGGGAGGAGACGCAGAGGCTCAAGCTTTAGCTAGCTCATTATTAATTAACATTCATATCTATGATAATAACGGTCCAACTAGAGTAATGGTACCGCACAATGGCATAGCAACTCGAGATATTAGAATTCTACATGACCATTATCACTTTGATGCCATTGTCCCAACTAACTTTAAATCTCTTAACAATTATTATAATTCTAGTTCTGTAATAGATCTAGAGGTTCCACAAGAAAATCCCCTTCCTGAAAAAAAATATATAACTAGTGGTTTCAAGGAACTAGAAAATGATTTAAAAGAATTAGAAGCCTCTGGATATAAGATGAGATGGGTAGAAGGAGATGGAAATTGTTTATTTAGATCAGTTGCTGAACAACTAAAAGACTTTAATCAAAATGACCATGGGATTTTAAGAAAAAAGACTGCAACCTATCTTAAAGATCATCGCGAAGATTTTTCAGGGCAACATAGACACACCGATATAGAAGAAGCTATTTCTTATGTATCTAAGCTTACAAATTATGCAGGCAATTTTGAATTTCAAATTCTAGCAGACTATCTTGGAGTTGATATTCAGGTGCATGAAAAATATGGATATTTTATTGCCTCTAGAACAAAAACTATAACCAAAACAGATACCATCGATATTCACGTTTATTTTTTTCGGGCTTCATTTTTGGGCAGTTTTACGACCAGGATTTGAACCAATAGATGTTGATGCAATAATCGCAAGAGATATTGGAACAGATAACATAGTAGCAACATCTAATATAATATATTTAATAGAGCAAATCGAAAATAATACAACTCCTAATTTAACGGGTACACAACATCATACTGGCACTGATATAACCCTAAATTCCCAACCTATATGGGCAGTATGACCGCTGCATAAAAATCACATAATTCTTTTAACCTCAATAAATAGCTAGCATAGAGATATTTTTGTTGCTATTTTTTT
>CANDYO010000171.1 GCA_947424995.1 Rickettsiales bacterium
AAACTATAAACACTATTTCAGAAGATGTAACTAAAGCCTTATTTGATGAGAATTATGCTAATAGTGCAGCTAGAGTAAAAGATGCAGTGGTTATAAAAGAGATGATCACCGAAGCTTTAAAAGATATTAGCTCAGAGAACTTAAAGACAAACCAAGATATGATAGAAGGTGCGATTACTTATAAAGTTAGGCAATTAACTGAACCAACAAAATATGGAGCTGCATTAAGTTATATCAGGCAAGACAATAATCGAATTCAACTTAAAGAGAATCTTGAGCCAGTAAATAAAAAGCAACTTATTACGGACCTTCGTGAAACAGTTAAAAATATAGTCGATAAAGAGTCAGAAAAGCAAACAACAAAAGCTGGAGCAAAAACAACAAAATATGATGCTGTTGCTGCTGCTGGCCCTAGCTCTACTCCTGGTATTCAAATGGGTGCGGTTGTGGCGACAAAAGGTTAGGTCTGAAAAATAGTTATTTTTGTAAATGTGTAATTAAGAATAATTAATGGAGTAAACAATGAAAACGGCAACAAAAGTACATAGTGCTAATCTGCAAGAGATTCTAAATGAACTAGATACTTCGAAAGAAGAGGCTTTACTAGAAGATGAAATAACTAAATCCCCCTATGGTGCGCTTTTAAAAGATAATCCTAGCGAAAAAGAGCTTAGAGACTCTCAAAAAGCTCTCGATAAACTGATAAAAGAGAGTAAGAGTGATGCCAATATAACAGAATATAAAGCTTTACAAGAGCTTATGGGTGAAAAAATCAGGGATCACACTAAAGGTAAAGGAATAAGTGGGGTAATCAACCTTGTCAACAAGGTAAGAACAAGACGTATCGACGCTATAAATAATACTAAAACTGGTAAAACATTTGGAGATGCAATAAAAGGCGATATAGAAATTAAAAAGAAAGAACTACTACAGCCATTAAAAGATAGAATAGCGTTAAAACAAGGAAAAAAAATACCAGGAATAACATCAGATACAAAATTAGTTTTATTTTTTGATAGTGAGGAAAAAAGAAAAGAAGCAAAAGATAATGGTTTAATTGGTTCAATACTAAAAGATTCTAAAATCAAGGAAAATGAAGTTAGCTATATAGTTAATGGTGATGATAAAACTATAGCTCATGCTATAAATAGAATAGTTCTTAGTGATAATATTCAAACTCTAGATTTTACCGAAAACAAAACTGTTATAAAAATTTTAGGACCAGGAACTGCCAACTTAGAAGGAAGACAAGCTTTTGTAAAAAGTTATCCTCCTAAATTAACTGTGAGGTCTTCTGACATATTGCAATCAAATAAAAATTATTCGGATATAGCTAAACGAAGTAAAGATAATAAAGATGATATAGATAGACAAATTGAAGAGAGTAGAACGGAAAATAGTAAAAAGAGTAAAGCGATTGCTGAAATTTCAGAAAATGTAACTCAAAAATTATTTGGTGAAAATTATGCTAGTAGCGCGGCTAGAGTAAAAGATGCAGCGGTTATAAAAGAGATGATCACCGAAGCTTTTAGAGATGCTAGCTCAAAGTCTTTAGCGGATCCTGGTACAATAGGAAATCTATGTATAGCTTCTATCGAAGCCAAAACAGAGCCAACAAAATTAGGTAATTTCTTGAATTATTTCTATGAAAGTGAAAAGATTCAACTTAAATCGCCACTTACAGATAAAGATAGAGCCGAATGCATTAAGAATCTTAAAAAAGTGGTTCCTGAAGTGGTGACAGTAGATGTTTCAAAAAGAAAAGAAGCAGCAGTTGTGATTGATCCACCTAGAGCAACTATTGTTAATCCAAATATGACATCTAAAAGAACTTCTATAGCAGGTCATTAAGCTCTTTAATGTGACTTTAGTTTTAGGCCAATAATTCCAATTAGAATTAGTCCGATAAAAAGAATGGTTGTTATTGAAAATTCTTCCTTGAGAACTAAAACTCCATAAAGATATACGCCGACTATACCAATGGCGCTCCAAGCTGCATATGCAATGCCTAAGGGAATCGTTTTAATGGCCAAGCCTAAAAACACTACGCTCATGATCATTGCAACGCTGACCATAAATAAGGCTGGAGTTAATTTAAAACCTTCACAGTGTTTTATCCCAACAGCCCAGATAATTTCACAGGCGCCGGCAAGTAGTAAGTAAAACCAATCCATTTTTTAAGTCCTAGGGTTAGAGTGTTGTGTCTGTATTTTGTAATTGCTATATAGTGGTGCACGTCATCGCGAAATTCATGTTTCACTGCATTTGCAGGAAATATGAATTGTGGCGATCCAGTTATAAAAACAATCCCGCAGGGATTGCAAAAGCTTATACAAACCTTCGGTTTAGATATTTTTTCTGGATTGCCACAATTTGAGTTTCCACCTACGGTATGAAACTCAAATTTCGCAATGACGCCTTACTTGATTGGTTAATTTTTATAGTAGCTATACTAACTAAATCTTTATATTTTCTTAGCAATTTTATCGAATTCTATTAATTTTGCGATAAGTTTAGGCATATTTTTTAAGTGCACCATGCATGGCCCATCGCTTGGAGAATTATCTGGGTCTTGATGAGTTTCCATAAATACACCAGCAACGCCAACTGCAACTGCAGCTCTAGCTAAAACTTCAACAAATTCACGCTGTCCACCACTAGCTCCACCTTGTCCGCTTGGTTGCTGGACGGAGTGAGTGGCGTCAAATATTACCGGATAGCCAGTTTTGGCCATTATTGGCAGTGAGCGCATGTCTGAAACTAAAGTATTATAACCAAAAGAAGCTCCACGCTCAGTGAGCATGATATTTTTATTGCCAGAATCTTCAAGTTTTTTAACAATATTTACTACATCCCAAGGAGCTAAAAACTGCCCTTTTTTAACGTTAATTACCTTGCCAGTTTTAGCTGCTGCAATAAGTAAGTCAGTTTGCCGACATAAAAAAGCAGGAATCTGTAAGATATCAACATATTTACCAACTATAGCGCATTGTTCTTCAGAATGAATATCGGTTAATACTGGGCAGCCAAAGCGTTCACGCACTTCTTCCAAAATTGGCATTGCGCTGGCCATGCCAATGCCTCTTTTGCCATCGATACTAGTACGATTAGCTTTATCAAAAGATGATTTGTAAATAAAGCCAATGTTTAGTTCATTAGCAATATAAGATAATGCTTCCGCCATTTCAAGAGCATGGTCACGTGATTCAATTTGACAAGGGCCAGCAATCAATACAAAAGGTAAATCATTACCAAATGTTACATTCCCAACTTTGATATGTTTATACATAAATATTCCTCTAGTTACTATAATATAATTTATATTCAGCAGGGTGAGGGGTTTGATCCACTTCTGCTGCTTCAGCTAATTTTAATTGAATGTAAGCATCAATCTGATCATCGGTAAACACTCCGCCTTTCTTTAAGAATTCTCTATCTTCCGAAAGAGCGCTTAAAGATTCTCTTAGTGAAGCACTCACTGTTTCAATGCCTTCCAGTTCTTTCGTTGATAAATGATAAAGATTTTTTTCCATGGCTTCACCTGGATGAATTTTATTTTGAATGCCATCAAGCCCTGCCATTAACATTGCTGAAAATGCATAATATGGATTAGCTGTTGGATCGGGAAAACGCACTTCAATCCGTTTTTCTTTGCTAGAATGAACGTGCGGTATTCTAATAGAAGCAGAACGATTGCGCGATGAATAAGCAAGTAATACTGGCGCTTCATAGCCTGGGACTAATCTTTTGTAGCTATTAGTACTAGGATTGGTGAAGGCGTTGATTGCTTTAGCATGCTTAATTATTCCGCCAATATAGTAAAGGCACATTTCTGATAATTGAGCATATTTATCACCAGCAAATAAAGGAGTATTTTTTTGCCATAATGATTGATGAACATGCATTCCAGAGCCATTATCGCCACGAATCGGTTTAGGCATAAAAGTTGCAGTTTTATTAAAACGATCAGCTACATTATGAACTACATATTTATATTTTTGTACATTATCAGCCGTTTTTAGTAAAGTATTATATTGAAAGCCCAATTCACATTGGCTTGGCGCCACTTCATGGTGATGAAGCAATGGGATTAGCCCCACTTGTTTTAGAATTAAGCACATTTCAGAACGTAAATCATTAAGGTGATCCATTGGCGTAACTGGCATATAACCACCTTTTACACTTGGACGGTGGCCAAGATTAGGTTCGTTTTCATCATATTGACGATTTGAGTTATATGGTCCTTCATATGAATCTACG
>CANDYO010000172.1 GCA_947424995.1 Rickettsiales bacterium
TAAATTCTTTGATTTTATCCTTATTTTTAACTTTGAATGTCGTAGTTCTATCAAATTGCCCACAACTACCTCCATCCCAATAATTATCAGCAATTGTTCCTATAGTTAATACTCCAGCTTCAAATTCAAATTTCATATCTGATGCAACAGTTCCTCTTTCGATTCCGCCCATATCGCATTCTTGACTCGCTATGCATCGAATAGATGTTATTTTCTCATTACATGTTTTTATTTTTTCGTCTCTTTTTTTATTGCAAGAGTATTTATATTCAGGATTGATCTCTACTATTTGTTTTGGAAAACAGCTATCAACTTTATAATCATAATATTGATCACAAGTCTCTTCATTACTCGTGGTTATTGTTTCTTCACTAGGCTGACAATTACTAGAGCCCCCACTTAAATAGTCAAATTCATTATTCTTAATGGCATGTAAAGCTTTGTCTAGGTATGCTTTATTATTAATCGGCATACCGTTTTCATCTCTATCAAAGCCTTGTTTTTCAAGTTCTTCTTGTCTTTTGAGACTTGCAGCGCTACTAAATGTATGCCCAACTTCACAATTGTCTTTATCGCAAATATATTCAACTGGCTCACCTTGCAACTCTTTTAAGGCTTTCTCATCATTACGCTGTTTTATAAGTTCACCAGCGCTTTCAGCTTCTTCTAGTTGCATACCAGTTCCTCTAACGTTACTACCTTCATAACCCACAACTTCTTTTAACTCATGAGTTTCCATATTTTGAAATGATCCAGCTACATTAGACTCCAAAGATCTCGCTATGCTTTGTCCAGATTCTTTATGAGCTCTTAATTCATCAGCGGATAATGCCGCAAAAGCTCGAGCGTTACATAGAAGCAGATTAAGCACTATAAAAAGTTTAAGTGATATAAATAAAGTAAATAATATTTGCTTTAGATTATTTGTTCTCATGAGCTTTGAACCTCTCTAAGTAAACTTTAGCATTTTGAGCTAGATCACCGCTGTCGCTAAATTTTTCTAATGCATAGTTAATACTAACATTACCTACTAATTTATCGAATTTATCTCCATCGCTTAAAACAAAACTTGGCACTACATTAATTAAAAACTTCTGAAACAATACTGGATTCACTTCTATAGCAATACCTTGAGAAGAGATCTCCTGAATATAGTTAATTGTTTCCTTAAAACTATTATTTTTAAAACCTCTTAGCACCAGCTTAGCGCCTATCTTTTTAGCGACATCATCATATTGCTTTAATAAAGTTTTAGGCATACTAAAGCTAATAAAAATATGTAAACCATCTTGTTTTTCTGATGAACAAGAATTTTGTTTAATCTTATCAAAACCTGATAGCATTTGATTAATAATATCTGTTTCATTAGCAGTGTTTTCATTAGTAATCTCAGGTACATTAGCAATTTTAGTTGTAGCTATATTTGTAATAGCGTTTGTCGTTATCTTTAAATTGATATTAGGTAAATTACTTGTAGATGGATTTGTCGATGAACTTGACGCTTCGGTTTCATAAGCACCATCAACAATTTCATGAGCGTAATCTTTATAATTAATAGCAGCTTCTTCAATTTTCTGAACTACGCTAGCAAAGTTTTCTTGGCTCATATGCTTCTTATCAATAGCTGCTTCATCAATTGTTTTATCAATTGCTTCAGCATTAGCTTCTTGAACAAACAGACCTATTAAGATTACGAGCAAAACCAAAGCTATAAAAATTAACCATTTTAAAATATGCAGCAACTTTTCTTCCTCCATAATAAATATCCAAAATCTTCACCCACTATAGGAATTTCCTTGCTAGATTCAAAAAAGCTTGTGCTTTTACCAAAAGGCGCACACTTACTTGGATCAGGGTTAACCATCTGATAGCGATAATGACTTTTTTTCATCATTAGAGCTAAGTTTTTACTGCAGATCTTTTTGACATTATCTGATGATGTTTCATGCGCCATACCTTGTCTATGCAGCTTAAAAGTTATTTTTTCAACTGCATTTAGTGATGCCTGAACCCCACCAATATGAGCATTTACATTAGCATTCATTGGATACATACTTCCTTGGCAACCAGCGCACCAAAATAATGAATCCATTGGACTATTATTTGCTGTAGAACTTACACAATCAGCAGAGCATGCAGCTTGAGCTACTAAATTATTGAAAAGCAGACTCTCAGGATGAAAAATCATCGATAATTCATCATCATTACCTGTTGGATCAAGTTCAGTAATCCATAAAGGATCAAAATTACTTTCCTGCAAACAAATAAAATCAGTAAATAATTCTAATAAATATAGAATTGGATAAATGTAATAATGTACATACCAGGTAGAAATTTTACTACTTGCAGCCTTAGGCCTTCCACCTTGGCTTTTTTCAAATCCCATATCCATTTGCAAGCCTCCCATATTAACAAAACAATAAGGCTCAGCGGAGACATCAACAAGTCTTGCTGGTTCCCAATATCCCCCAACAAAGCCTGGCATTGGAATTCCACCTCGAGGACAAATACATACAGGCGAAGAAGGATTTTTCGTATCTTTAAGTCCAGCTTTGCTACTAATAAGATCCATTGATCCTATGGTAATCGGAAACATACACTCCCAATTAATATCATTAATTGGATTAACAAAATCTCCAGTACATTTTTTTGCTTCTGCTTGATTGACAAAACTTATTAGACTCAAAAATACTAAGAAAAACCTCATTGAGTTTCTCCTATGACGCTAATTTTTAGTCTTAATCCATCTTGAGTTACTAAAGCTGGCACTTCGTTTATTCCAAGCTTTTGAGTAAGAAATCCTGCTTGATCAAAATAAATCCAGATTTTTTGTTCTCTTTGCTCTCTTTGTAATTTTAAAGGCTCGCCTTTAACTAGAATTATTTTAAGTTTTTCTTCTTGCTCTTTATATAAACTCAAAGCAAGCTTTATTTGTTTATCATCGTCGCCATCAATAAATAATAGGGCTTCGCGTAAGAGATTAAATTCTAAAAGATTAACTTCTATGCCAGCCTTATGAATAATTTGATTATTCTGATCTCTAATATCTTGGGTCAAAACATAGCTAGGGTCATAGAAAAACTCTTTTGATTCTTTAGCTCTAGTTATTCCAAGCACTGCAGTTGGCCTTTCAACATATTCTTTGGTTTTTGTTTGAATTTTTTTATTTACTTCATCCCAGTTAGTTTTTTTAATTTTTCCAGCAATTACTTCAAGAAAATCCTCTTCAATAATTTGATAAGTATGACCTTCAATGCCAAAATCTTTAGCTTGAGCTTCTAAAGGGATCACTATTAAATAAACAACAAACCACATACCAAACCAAAGAAACATTATTAATGTCATTAAGATATTCTGTAATAGTTTCATGCTATCTTCTCAGCTATTAGAGTTTCAATTGCTTGAGTAACATTCATACCATTTGCCCGCATTGTCTTTATAGCCGCCATATCTTCTGCTTTAGTTGAATAAAGCTGTCCTGAAAATGGATCTAATAATAATCTGCCAATTTGCCAAGAGTTATTTTTATGACGAATCATAAATTCTGAATAAGCTCCTTTCACTCCAGCTAAAGTATGAGTAATAGCAATTTCTCCACTGCTCATCATTAATTCATTACGCAAGATATGGTCATCTTTACCATCGACTGAAAGGATAATTCGCCAATCGGCTTGCGAAAGAGCTATTGCTCCAGCTTCGCTGTTACTTGCCTCAAAATCTGACATGCATTGAGATGCGACTATCAAACTTAAATTATATTTTCTGCCTCTGCGGGAAAATCCGCCGATTGGGTCTTTTAGTATTGGATGCTTACCCATCCGCCAAAACTCATCAATAATTAAGCTAGTTGGAGTATTTTTACCTCTGATTTTGGCATAAACTAAAAAAGTTACAGTAAGTAGGGCAGAGCTCTGCAAAATTGTGCTATGCTCAAGATCACTTAACTCAAAGACAGTAAGCTTGTTTTTTAAATCTAACGTTGCCCTGCCATTAAAATACCTAGCATAACGTTCATCATCACTATAACTATTTAAAATATATACAATACTTTCAACGATTACTTTGGTAGCATCACAATTGATTTTTGGGTTAGATAATAACTCATCTCTAATATCAGAAAATCCACCATTTTTTCCTTTTTTGTTCATTACTTCAATAACTGCGTTAGTTAAAATACTGCGATAAAGTCCTATTTCAGTATCAGAATCATTATTTTTATCTAAATTGATAATGATACAAAGAATAGAAACAATTA
>CANDYO010000173.1 GCA_947424995.1 Rickettsiales bacterium
TCTTCCCATATAGTTATCGGAACTTTTTCATATACTGCTTGTTGTTCATCTTCAGACAAGAGATTTAATAATCTTTCTCTTCTAGTAGTATGATCAATTTTATTCATTACTTGAATAACTACATTTACCCTCTCTGCTGATGGTAGCTCTATAATTTTTTCTTCAGCTTTTTGCCATAATTTTTCATTGTCTATCACCCAACCACTAGCTTTCTTAATAAGATCAACAATATCTACAGCTATTCCTGCTAGCTTTATTTGCTCTGGTACAATATTTATTGGCACTTCACTTGAAGCTAGCTCTGCAATAGCCTTGCCTAATTTAGAACTTTTTGGATTTTTTATGTATTCTTTATATGAACTTTGGTCAAAAAGTATTCGAAGCGCGTTATCTCCCGTTGTACTACATAAGGTAACTAAATCAGAAAAACTTATTCCCACTTGCAATAGTCTTGATATTCCTTGTGTATTACTCATAAGATTTAAAAAAGATTTTTTTCCTAAGCAATTATATGCATCCTCTAAATCAACAAGTTTAACCCCTGTTTCAATTTGCTCATCGCATATCTCTAATCCATTTCTAGATATTATGGCATTATAAGCTTCACTATCTTTTACTAATAATGTTTCTAATTGCAATAATAACGCACCATTTTGATAAAAAGCGACAGCTTGATCCGACATTAGTTGTTGAAAGTTTTCTATCGTTTGTCTCTCTAATAAAGCTTTGAGCTCTATTGGTTTTACACCTAATTTATAAACCTCAATTGCATTAGAGGAAGTTAATTGTTCAAAAAATTCTTTGTTCGTATATAACAAATCCTTAAGCTCTAAAAATCTAATACCTCTTTGATATAGCTCTAATGCAGGAATGGAAGTAAGAAGATCGAAGGCTTCATGCCAATTTTCTTCCGAGATGATTGTTCTGATATCATTGGGCTGAATATAGCCATTTCTATAGCATAATATAGCATAGTCTGAATGGGTTATCGTTTGTATAGTCTTTGAATCAAGATCTGCAATAGCTAAACTTTTTATAATCTGTTGTCTGCTTTTGAAAACAAGAATGCTATCAACTAAAGAAAAATAATTCTCAGAATGTGGCGGATGGCTATTTTCCACAAATCTAGTAAAAAAATCTGAAGCTTTTGAATATTGAGGATCTCCAATACCAAATCTCATAAAAGTATGAGCTATAACTTGATTCATCCGATTTACAATTTTTACTATATTGTCTATTGAAGATAGATCACCAATTTTTATTGCTATTTCAAGACCATTCCAATCAGAAAAATGTTTAAATGATTGAATTTTAGCCTCTTTATGTATCCAATAATGACTATATTTTTCAAGAATCTGCCACCTACCGAGATCGCTCTGACCTAAAAAAGTATAATTTAATTCAATTTCCTTACTATTTATATTATACATAACCTCAAAAATCACTGAGTGATCCCTAAGAGGAATATTGTATGAACAGTTAATTTTCTGATTATGGATACTGATTGTTTTAAGATAAGCGCCTTTAAGTTCCCTTTGTATTATCTTAACAGTCGGTGGAACAGCTTCAATTAAAGCCTTATTATTTTCTGAAGCCTTTTTAGATAAAGATAGCAATAAAGTTTGATGAATAAAGCTACTAAAATCAGCAAAGCTTCCAATTCTATTAACACTTGAAACTCCTTTGATAAATCCAAGATAACTTTCTTGATACATATTACTATTTATTGCTGAAAAATCTTCAAATATACGTAATGTAGAAGGATTTATTGGCAGTGATTCCTGAATTGATTCAATTCTTTCAATTCTTTTATCTTGTTGCTCTACTGCTGCATCCATGACCAAATGTTTTTGCATTAATCCATAAAAATCGTTTACCAAAATACTATAGTTTGCAGCTTGCTCTTGTTTATTTTTATATAAAGTAGAAATTTGTACTGCTTTGATTGAATTATCAAAAATATCGACAAGCCGATTCAATTGTTTAAAAGTAGCATGCTTAACTAAAGGATCTTCTACCTTCTCTCCCACACCTAACTTATCTTGAATCTCACCAAGCTGTTGACGAAATACGTTAAGCGCCTCAAATTTTTCTGGCTCAGCCCATTGATCAACCTGATGCTGTAATACATCAAGTAGTTTCGCTGCTTCTTGCGCTGGTTTTAAGCTTTCTTCAGCCGCTCTAAATCTATCAAATATATATTGCGCTGTTGGCGTTTTTTTCCATGTAGTAAACTCAGTATTAAGCCAATATTCATGTGCATCAAATAACACCAACGTTTTACACATATATCTTAAAACAGCCTGCTTTTGTGGATCAGCGCAATATTCACCACAAAACTGAATCCACTTAGCTTTTTGCTCTTCATTAATGATAAATTGCTCTAACTTTGCACTATGCTTAAAAATTTCTGCTGCTTTTGGAGTAAGGCCTATCTCTTTTGCATACTCAAGATATTTTATATCCTTTCTAGCATCCGCCATTTCTGTAACGAATGATTCCGAAAGATAGCCTTTTTCTCGTTGTTCATAAACTAAACCATAAAACTTATTATAAACATCAAGGTAATCTTTTAAATGCTCTTCATTATATGACACTACAGCCATATCGATTAATTCTTGATGTAATTTTCTTCCCGCTATCATTAGCTCTTGAAACAAAGCTTTTGAGTAGTGAGGTATTGCTTTTAATTTATGGGCTACAAATCCTAAAATATTAGTTAAAGCCCGCTGCTGATCATTATCAGAATGATTAAATTTAGGCAAAGCAATAATCTCTAAATCTCGTCTTAGATCACTAGCTTGATATTGCCGTCCTGGATAACGAACAAGATTATGCAGCTCAGAAAATAATCGTTGTGATGCATTAACATCTTCTTGAAGCTGAATAAATTCTCTTAACATCGGAGTGACGGCTTTAGTTAAAGTTGATTTAAAAATTCCTTGCTCAATAATATCATCGTTAATATCAGCGACATCAATTTGATATAAACTATTATGTTGAGGATCCATTATTAGTCTTTTACTAGTAAAATCTGATATCCATCTTTTAGCTTGAACAATATCTCCTTGCAGTACGGGTATATTCAGTTGAGTAAATAAACCTGCTGCATGAGAATTAGATGCGGCTGGTTCTTTAATAATAATTGCTTTAATTATTCTGCCTGAATTTGTTTGAATAGCATATTGTCTTCGCGCAGTTTCGATACGATCGCATATAAGTAATTGCTCTTGATTTTCAATGATGCTCGCTTTCATTATATCAGGAGTAATAACTCTACCTTTTATTGCTGGAGGAGATTTTTCAATAATAAATTTATTAGACAATGCTGAAAATTCTAATCCTACTTGTCTAGATCTTAGCTGAACTATATTGATGGTTTGAGTTTCTTTATCATAAACAAATTCAATATCCATTTTCATTCCGTACTCGGCTTCAATATCCCTTCCTATTTTAGCAAGCTGTTGAATAACCCCTCTATCTAAACTTGAGTTAGTCTTTGTTTGAAAATCATTATCTATTGTCAATAAATCAATTTTTCTTGTTTCTTGATTAAATGTGGGAACAATTTTTATCTTCTTTTCGCCTATTTCGGCATATACCAAATCATCCTTCGTAATATAAAAATTATCAAAATTGCCTAAGCTATCGACGATCAACTTGCCATGACCAGGAACGGCTTGAACTCTAATCTTACCGTTATCAGTAAAAATTACTCCAGAAACAAATTTTGACGCTTCTCTTTCAGTCTCAACAACTCCTACCATTTTCTGAATTAAGCATGCCATTAATGGTTTTTGCGTTACAATATCTTCACCAGACTGTAACCTCTGCAACATAGATCGTTCACCGAAATATGATGCTATTACTAAAGCAATAGCGAATTGCAGTCCTGCATTATCACTGGGTAAACTATCATTTCCACCTTGGTTAGCACTGCCAACTTTATCTTCATTACTGGTGCTACGTACCATAAAAAGATTATCGTGAAGTTCATCCATTTCTAATGGATGCTCTGCAAAACATTTGATTATTAATTCACGAAGTTCAGATAATTTTTCTTTTGCTGCAGCTGATAAACTTGTTTTTCCATCCATTATTGCTTGAAATTCAAGCCATTTTTGCTCAAAATCTGGTACATTTAATGCTAGATGTGCAGCAATCTTTTCATTACTCAATAGATATATATCAGGAACTAAATCTTTATTTAAATCCCTTAAAAACATTAAATTAGCAGCCTTAAAG
>CANDYO010000174.1 GCA_947424995.1 Rickettsiales bacterium
CAGTAGGTAATTTAAACGAACAGCAAGTGCAAGAATATATAGAGCATCAGGAAATGCATCATCAGAGTGATAACTTTGAGATTTCATCTCACTAATCTGCTTTGCAAGCGTTAATCAAGCTACCGGCTTGAGCCGGTAGTTGATTGACAATTTAGAGATGCCGTAGAACACAACCTAAAAAGAGAATATTATTTATGTCAATGTCAATGTCGAAAGAAGAAATGGTCAAAAAATTAGATGGTTTGATCAGCGAAGGTAATAAAAGAATAGGAGATCAAAAAGAAGATAGAGCTATTTTGATTCTTGGAGAGACTGGTGCTGGCAAAAGCACCTTGACACATTTGTTTGCTGGTAAAACTTTAGAAGCAGAAGAAAGCGAGGAAGGAGATATGGTAATAAACGCTCCAGAACCTGTTCCTGGTGTCCAAATAAGCCATAAAAAAATATCTGAAACAAAAATTCCAGCTAAAATCACAAGTGCAAGCGGCTTGGTTGTGTGGGATTGTCCTGGGTTTAGCGATCTTGGACGCGATCCAATACAAGACATAGCTAACGCGTTTTATATACAGAGATTATTTGAAACCACAAAAGAGCTTAAATTTGTACTTGTAGTTCCAGAACATAATACAAAAGGTAGAGGTGAAAACCTACTTAGAGTAGTTGATCATTTTGTTAGAATATTTAAGGATATCAGTGAAATTAAAGATAGTGTGTCTTTGGTGGTTACACAAGCACCAATTGCAAAAAAATCTGTGCATATTAAAGCTACATTGGAGAATATTCTGAGAGATAATCAGACTATTGAACCGCAAAGCAGGATGATGCTTGAATATCTTCTAAAGTCTGTAGAGGTTTTTAATACCCCTAAAGAAGCTGGAGTAATTAGCAAAATGCTAACATCAATGTTTGGTGGACAAGCAGAAGCTGATGCTGAAGATTCAATATTAGCTTCTATTGACAGCAATACAAAATATCTAACAACTTCTTCTGGTTCTGCTAATGTTGTGATTTCAAGAAACTCTGAAACATTAGCTAGTGATCTGTTTGAAAATGTTCACGAAATGCTTTTTCGGTTATTAGCAACTGTGTCTGACGAAATTACCACAATATGTAGCAAGGTTAATCATAAGGGCAATGAGATGACTATATCAGGAGTTGTTACCAGTCAAGAAACTGCTCAACAGGTAAAACATGGTCGTGGAGCAACATTAATGAAATGGGTAACATCTCTAGCCAAATCAATACAATCTCCCAAGGATCATTCATCTGTATCGCCTGCTAAGGTAGGAATGCCTGCTGTTCCACCTTCATATAAAGAATTATTAAATTTAGATTCCATTCTAGCTTTTGAAGCATTTTGTGACTTAGCTATCAGGCCTGGACCCAATATTCAAGATTGGCTTGGATCTCTCGAAGATGCTATAAGCGGAGTTGTAGCAAAAATAAATCAGTATGGTACTCATGCTGCAGCCGCAGCAACAGAATATGAGCATCATGTGATGCCTATTGATTATAGAATTAAGGAAATTATTAAATATCTTCTATTTCTATCCAAAGTATGGAGTGGTAAAAATATAGAACCGCACGAGATCATTGCAATATTTACCAGTTGTAAGAAGGCTGTTGAAACAGCGGCTCTGAAAGGAGCTGAGGACTTTACTTTATCCGCTACTGAAACTGGTGAAGAGTACTATAATGCCGCAATTCAGTTCCTCGATAGATATCCTGATAATCCAAAGTGCAAAATTAGTAAGTCTAATGCTTACTTCTATATTGCTAGAATTCAAGGTTCCAATGAGAAGTCGTTATTTGGGGAGATGATATCACATTGTATAAAATCCATAGAGTTAAACCCTGATACGACTACTAATGTGGCCTATGATTTAATAGACCAATTATGTAAAAAAGACAATGCCAGATTGGCACTTGTTGTTGGTGTGCAGCAAAGTGGTATATTGGACTATCTCTTCGTAAAAAACAATCAGGCAATTATAGATAGTCTGTTTTCAAGCCTCAATCAAAATATTGCAGCTTCTTTGCATGACAAAATGGACAACATTCAATCATCTAAGAAGGATGCAAAACTTATGAAATTTATTGATCTTAGTCTTGAGATTAGAGGATTGATTATTTCAATTTGTAGCGGCCAAATAAGTGCAAAAATAGACTCATTGAATAGTGATACGGCTAATATACTGTCTAAGATAGGTTCCAATATTAGCAAAAAAGATATAGCCTCATTGATACATTATTTAGAGTCTATAAATCTTACTGCTAAACATAAATATGATGCTAAGATTGATACATGGAAAGATCATTTCGACATATTGCAGGTTGAAAAAAATATAGTAGAGATGGTCAAATCTATGGATTTGACTGGGAAGCATGAGATGAAATATTTTATGAAAGCGATAGAATATACTAGTCTACCGATCGTAGATCAGGTCACAGCTATTAGGCTTGACCAAGATCGGGAATGTATTAATAAAATGGCAGAAGCTAATTATCACATTGGAGAGCAACACCAGTCTGCTAGAGCCTATGGATCTGCGGTCGAATATTATGTTAAGGCAATTCAGCTGAGTAGGGAGGTAGAGGGGCCTTATAGAAAGTTAGATGAGATATATTTTATTCATGGTAGTTTGGTAGAAGCTGCAAGTGCAGGGGGGGCAATAGTACAAGATACTACTCTATTACAAAAATTATTGGCATTTAACTATAATGAACTTACAGCCATGCTCAATAAAAAATTGCTGAATTTTGTTGTAGATTATAAAGGCACAAGAGAACATTTCCATCAATGCCCTGGTGAGGCTCACGTAGCTGCATTGCAATATCTTGAAAATCTTACCAATTTATCTCAGATTATTGCTAGAATTTCTGATTTATCAACTTCTAGACACATCGATCATGTAGAATTTATAGGATGTTTGAGTCAAATTGCTAGGATATTAGGGGCTGAGTTTACCAATCCTCAAGTTGTGCATGCAGCATCACATAATGTCTGTGAATCAGTGATAAAATGTCCTGCAACTGATTTATTTGAGATTGCGCGACTTACAAAACAGATAGAATATATTGCATATTTGGGATCAATCAGTCCTGAGATCGATGGTGCCGCTAAACAAATGATTGCTGATTCTGCAAAACTAGTTAGTGGTTTATCTGACATGGTAAGTAGTATTTTGAGATACACACAAGCTATAGAGTTGAATTATGATGAAATTTCATCTGAATATTATGAGCGAGTATCAGAATATGTTGAAAAATATCCTGAAGACAAGATATGTGTAAAAATTCACACTCATGCATATTTACGTCTTGCGGAAATTGCTACTACTAGCCAGGAGAAAATAGAATATTATCAAGAAACAATAAGGTTGAATGCAGAACTTTTGAGACTTTGTCAGGGAGTAGATAATGAGTTTTATGCTACATATTCGGTAAAAAGAAAAGCATGTGAGAGACTTGGTGATTTGTATTTTGAGGATGAAGATCTAGAAGCTGCTTTAGAGCAGTTTCAACTTATTGATCAGCATGTAAAAGTCAAAAAAACTTTTGAAAAATTGATATCAATGGATCCAGATAATTATGCTCTCAGAGAACAACAAGCTGATTATTTTGCAAAAAAAGCTATGATAGGTAGTGCTGTAGATACATATGCTGAGGCATTAAGTTTAACAAGTGAATTCTCAGATCATTCTCGAATTAATATGAAAATTGCTGCTACATTAGCTTCTGTTAGCTCTAAATCTACTGAATTTAAATCCAGGGCAGATAGTATAGTCAGTACGAAAATAGTTTATTTTGTAGATAATATGATTTATGACAACCCACTATTAAATCACCCTAGCTTAGTGAGAGAATTTACCAAAATATATGGATCTAATGCTACTTCTAAGTTGATAGGTCTTACAAGTGAGTTGAGCTTAGATTCTGGATATAGAGATTTTATTGAGGACCGTTGCCAAGGAGCTGATGCTCTCATTAGTTTAGGCATACTGGTTGGAGAGACTCCTATACATGCTCTGTAATTGGTGGAGTAAGATGGTGTGGCTTCGTTGTTGCATGAATCAAATTTTACTGATATTACCCCTATAGCCATTGGGGTATCCTAAGCCGAGATTCCTACATGAAAGCAGGAAAAAAGAAGGTTTTTATGGTAAAACAAGTTAATTTATGCTATATTGGCTACGCAATAGGTAGAATCAACAAAGAGACTGACGAAAAGAAATTATGA
>CANDYO010000175.1 GCA_947424995.1 Rickettsiales bacterium
GTTTTAGTTAAAGCATATATACCGACTGAAGCAAGTAATGTAGCAGATTTAGCAAATTGAGTACCTTCAGGAAGGACGGTAAAATAACCATATAACCAGATAACTTTACCTCCCAATAAAAGAAAATCAGCAAACGATACGCTAATTGATGTACTTACATAAGTATTTATATTAGCGTTTCTTTCAGTTAAGGATTTAATTATTTTAAGGTTACCATATTCCGCAGCGTAATGTATAGGGAGTCTGCCTTTTTCATCTTTAATATTAATAACGGTATCGACTAGAGAGCCGCTACAACTTAATAAATTATCAGCTTTTCTTATATCATTTTCTGCTATTGCTCTATGAAGAGCGGTTTGACCTTCGCTATTTTGAAATTTTAAAGAGTCATAATTCTTTTCGTCAAATAAATACAGCTGGAAAAGAAAGTCATCTCCTTTTATATAATGCACAGCAGAATTGCTGGTATAAAAAAATTTCTTCCAAAAACCACCATATAGCATGAATGATCCTACAAAAAGCTCTATCCATGCTTGATTAATCACAAATGGAACAAATAAAATACCTGAACCTCCAAATTCAAATAGACTTGGATAAGATGCCACTTGAGAAAAAGCAGTACCAGTCCATTGACTAATCTGCTTGCTTATCCAATCGCGAAATAAAAACCCATCAGAATTAACGCAGCTTTGCGCTTCACTTACAGGATTTGGTAATCCGTGAACAACAGTATAATTATATTTTATTGATTGCATCCTCAATATTTCTGGGCTGTTATAACTTCTATATTGGGTGCGTTCATCTAGATCAAAGTTAAAGAAATATTTTAGGAATTCAGGCCAGCCTGCGGAAAGTCTTAACTCATATCTAAGATAAGACTCAATTAAATTAAATGCTTCTTTAGTTAGACTGTAGGTGTAATTATGTAATTCACAAGTAACTATACCTTGTCTAAATAAAGTATAAGAAATTTCATAATTTCCTTGTTGTATAGCAGATTCAAAAGCAGTTACATTCCCAGAAAGCGAAAGTTTTTGTATTTTCTGCCATTCTTTCTGAAGACTTGTCTGGTCCAGATGTTCTTGTGGAACCGTAATTGTTATATAATTCCAAAATGGAACATTACCTCCACTATTTTGGATGTTTTTATGAGTATCGCTAATAAAATTCTCTAGAGTCCCATTACAACGTAAATATTCTAGTTTTCTACCTGCAATAAATTCTAATAAAGATCGTGTTCTAAAATCCTCTGAGGTTTGATCTAATTTATCAAAATCAGCAAAAGATATTTCAGTAAGTTTGTCATAAGTTATTCCTAAAGGAAAATATATCAATGAGGGATATAATATTTTGATATAGTTAAAATTAACGTGAGCTGCAAGAGCTTTTTCTGTTAGATACTCGGTACCTGTTCGTTTTGTGGGGTCGCCATATGCTTGCCCCACCTTGTTTAAATAAGATCCATCTGCTTGCGCTATAATAACAGCAACTAAACCAGTTTTCTGAATAATTTGTTCAATGAATGTTGTAAAATATGTATCATTAAGATAGAAAATAACTTGTGAAGCTATTAGCAAAACTGGATGATTCACTAATTTATCTATATCCTCACCAAAACAATCACCCTGAATGAATTTACCGTCAATATTCTCAAGAATAGATATTTTAGCTTTAGTTTCATTAACAAAGTTCTCTAAAAATTCCACACCTTCAATATGAATTCTTTTTTGCTTAAAATATATGTCAGAAATAATTCTTTTATTACATGTTCCATTCATGTAACTAGCTGTTTTACGTAAAAGATCTCCATTTCCAAAGCCGAGATCCACGATATCACAAGTTTCTAAATTAGTTATTAACCCTGGCAAATAATCATCTAAAAAAGATCCCATTATCTTAACAGTTTGATCCTTTTCATCAGTTTTGCTGGAAAAAATTGGAAATGTTATATTTCGTCTGCTTTTTTCAAATTCAGAACAATTAGGGTTTCTATTTTTTTTGTCTTGATTATAAATGTTTAGCATAACTCTTTACTCCAGTTTTTAAATTCAAGCTATAGCTCAGGTGCCTCATTCTCACCAACAAAATACTTATATGTACTGTCAATAGTATTGGCTATATATTCGAAACAAGAATCTTTATAGTTAACAAGAAACATTTTTGTTATATAGTCAGTTGTAACTACGGAGCTCAAAATTACAAAACCTTGCTTAACAGCTGTCATTTTTTCTTTTGGGTTGTCAAAATTAAAATGCATGTTACTCATCACAACACCCCCAACTATTAAATCAGCCGCCCAAGCTGTGGTTTGCTCTGACATAGAGTATGTATGAGCAGGTTTTGATGCTTGATTATATATGAAATAACATTGAGTACCGCCAACTGCACTACCAATAATTATATCATAAATCACTGGCGTTCCAGTTACAACTCCTCCCAAAACAGCTAAAACGGATTGCGCTAACATATCTAAACCACAATTTTGAATAAACTCTGATGCACTATCGATCTTATTATCTTTATTATTTTGTAAAGCTAATTGCTTTTGTTCTGCTAGATGCTCGTAAGTTAGAATCCTTGCACCATAAATGGTAGTCAATTTTAATGGAGCTACTAAGTCAATTTTTCCTGTTATAGAGTACATACCTATATTACAAACAGTATAATGTATGCCTACCCATAGGTAATTATTCTTTAGAGGAGTTGGTAATTCTGGCAGAGGTAAATACAATATTTCTTTTAAGGCATATTTAACCGTAGAAGCTGATTCTATAGCCTCTTTTGCCGTAAAAGATGCTAAAATAATGTATTGATTTGGTTGATAATTGGGATTGGTGTTTATTGCTTGAATAGTATGATCTGTAGGTAATTCATCGAGTGCAGGAACACAACCATCTCTTTTATGTATCGCTTCATCTGAAGTAAGGAGAGCAGAGCTAGAAATTCTTTCTACAATCGGTAGTGATCCATCATGTACTACCTGAGCAATGTCTATATTATCGTGATTGGCTGTAATTTCTATGGAATTAGTAGTGGTTATAGTTAGAGGTTCAACTATTCCAAGCAAAGTGGTAATAACATGTCTTGAGCCAGATGTTTCAAAATCAGCTAGGAGATCTTTAATTTCAATATCTTCTAGTAAATTATCTAAGGTATCAGCACTCTCTTCTCCAAAATATTTTTTAGTGTCAGATATTAAGATTATTTTTATTTGCTCTTCTACCTCTTCTATAAGGGATGAAGCTTCTCCTATTAAGCTAGAATGATTATCATTATCCTCACTACAATGACTTAGAGCATGATTATACTGATCAATTGCTTTAGAGAAATTTTTCTTTCCTACGTAAGAATTACCAAATTCGATATAAACTTCTGCAATTCTAACACTTAAATCATCATTATCCTTGTCATTAATAAGTAAGATTTTCGAAGCTTTTAAATAACTAACTAAAGCATTCAGGTAATCATTGAGTTTATCGTATATATCTCCAATATCTTCTAAAATTTCAGCACTATAAAGATGATCTTCACCATATATCACCTCATTTGTAAGTAGAGCTTCTTGATAGTTAACTAACGCTTCTTGATATCTTGTTAATTTGCTATTCATATTTCCAATATATCCTAAGCATATAACTACCAAATCATCATAATCTCCATGTAAATGCTTGACTATTGGTAGGGCTTCCTCATAGCTAGCTAACGCTTCATTATATTTATGTAAAACATAATACACTTTCCCGATATCATATAGTGCCCTAATAATAGAAGGATGCTCATTACCATATAATATTCTCCTTATTTGTAGAGCCTCTTCATATTGAGTTAATGCTTCCTCATACATAAATAAACTTTTATATGTACCACCAATATCAGAAAGAACTATAGCAACACTAATGTGATAATCACCATGTAATATGCGATTAATTTCTAGAACCTGTAAAAAATTTTCTAACGCTTCTTGATATTGCTCTAGATTTCTATGTATCGCTCCTATATTGTTGATTGTTTTCGCAACATCTGTATGCTTTTCTCCATAAATTGCTTTTCTAGTCTCCCCGTCAAAATGCATTGAGCCCTTATAAAACAAGGATTTGATATTATAATTTTGTTGCAAAATCCATAAGAAAATGCTATAAATATGGTGTAAACCTTATGGATTTGTGTAAAAAATGCCAATAGAAAATAT
>CANDYO010000176.1 GCA_947424995.1 Rickettsiales bacterium
AAAACTTGCATCATTGGTAATATTGAAATTTAAAAAACAACCGACTCCAAAAAGAAACATCCCTAATGCCAGCATCAATCTTAAATCAACTTTCTTAGCCAATATCCCTGCACATGGCGCTGATAATAGCTGAAATAGACCTGTAACTAGTAAATACTCTCCTATTTGCACACTACTAAGCCCTTTAATAGAACCTAAATAAATTGGCATTATAAACACTGAAGAATATAAACCCCAACCAAGTATAAAGCTAAATATACAACCACATGCAAAATTTCTATCCCGAAAAGCATGCAGATTAATTATTGGGTTATCGATTGTCCATTCACGATAAAGCATAGCTACTGCAGTAATCAATGAAATAATTGATAAACTACAGATAAGATTACTATCAAACCACCCTTCTTTCGTACCCTCTTCTAACACATATTGTAGAGTCCCCAAGCTAATGACTATTAAAAACACACCCATAAAATCAATATTTTTAAGCAATTCATATTTTGGTTGATCAAAATTGACTAGCTTCAATACGCTAAAAGTGACAATAAGCCCAGGAATAATATTTAGTAAAAAAAGATAATGCCAAGAACTATAGTCGGTAATATAACCTCCAAGTATTGGTCCTGCTATCGGTGCAATGGTAACCACTAAGCCAATAACTACAGTTATCGTTGGTCTAAGCCTTAAGGGGAAAATCATGAACACGGTAGCGAATACTGTAGGAATCATCGCTCCACCAAAGAAGCCCTGTAATGCTCTAAAAACAATCATTGAATTAAGATTCCAAGACATAGCACAAGCTAAACTCATGACGGTAAACCCAGCACAAGCAATGCTAAAAATAACCCTAGTTGAAAAAGCTCTACAAAGCCATCCACTAAGAGGAATAATCATTACTTCAGCGATTAGATAAGAAGATTGCACCCAATTTATTTCGTCTTGAGTTGCTGAAAGTCCGGCTTGTATTTCTTTAAGTGAGCTAGCTACTATCTGAACATCCAAAACCGCCATAAACATACCGAAAACCATACAGATAAAAGCTATCCAAGTTTTAGCATTTATCTCGTTTTTATCTGGCATATTTACTCAGTCTCCACCGTCACTTCGCAGGAAAGACCAGATCTTAAGCTAGATAAATCTTGATTTGGTTCAAAGATAATTTTTATTGGGACTCTTTGAACTATTTTAGTGAAATTCCCAGTTGCATTTTCAGGTGGCAACACACTAAATTCAGCTCCGGTTGCAGGAGATATGCTATCTACTTTTCCCTTAAATTTCTTACCTGAAAAACTATCAATAATTATTATCGCTTGTTGACCAGGTCTTATCTTTTCTATTTGCACTTCTTTAAAGTTAGCTAATACCCAAATATTATTTTGAACTAAATATCCTAGCGCTATTGAGGATGAAGCTAATTGACCAACTTGCAAAGCTTTTTTACTGATAATTCCATCTATGCTCGCTTTAATTATGGTATTTTCTAAATCAATTTTTGCTAACTCTAAATCATCTTGATAACTCTTAAGCGAGAGCTTAGCTTCATCTAATTCAGCTAGAATAACCGTTTTTTCAACTGTCGCTGCTTTAAAGTTAGAGGCAGAGATTTGGTACAAATTTTGAGTAGCATTTTGCAATTCTTGAGCTTTTTCTAAGTCTTGCTGGGAAACTGTCTTACCTTTGATTAAATTTTTAGCTCGATTTAAATCTTTACTTGCTCTCGCTAAAACAACTTTAGCTGCATCTTGCTGAAAAATAGCTTTATTAATTTCTAATTCTTGAATAGCAAGTTTATAGTTAAGCATATTGATTTTAGTATTAGCTGCATATACTTTTATATTAGCCTGATTTAGTTTAAATTTATAATCCCTATCATCAATTTTAGCAATAATTTGACCCACTTTTAGTTGTTGATTATCACTAATCAATATCTCAGTAATATAGCTATAAACTTTTGGTCTAATAGTAGTTATATCCGCTTTTAAATAAGCGTTATCAGTATAAACTGAGTGTTTCTTAAAAAAAAGAATCCCTATAATTGTTAGTAATAAAACAATCATTGCCACAGCAGCAAGTTTTCGTTTATCTCTTAACATAAGTCAATCCAAAAATATCATCATCATCTCTAATCATTGTATATCTATTGATCTACGTATGGTAGTTATTTTTTTAAATAATTATCGTTTTTGAACAGCTGCTTTACCTTTCATACTAACACTAACGCTGGAACTCGTATTAGACTTAGCATTCATCCCTAACACTGGTTTCAATGCCAATATTGCTTGCTGGATTGCTTGTTGTGAAATAACAGGTAGATTAGCAACTAACTTAGGCATAGGTCTAACACTTACATCTTCAGCTTGCATAGATTTTCTTGCCTTTGATTCCTCAGTTCCTTCTTTTCTAAGGGCTTTACCTTGGACATCTTCAGCTTGCATAGCTTCTCTTGCTTTCGCTTCCTCAGTTCCTTCTTTTCTAAGGGCTTTACCTTGGACATCTTCAGCTTGCATAGCTTCTCTTGCCTTTGCTTCCATAGCTTCTTCAGCCTTTGATTCCTCAGTTCCTTTTTTTCTAAGGGATTCACTTCGAGCATCCTCTTCTCCCATACCTCCTCTTTCATTATGTTCTGCTAAGGCAAGTATGCCAAGTTTGTGATGTCCTTTTATTTCATGAGGCTTCAAGTCTTCTTGATGCTTGTTAATTAACTTTACCTTCTCTTTTACTACTTCCACTCTATCTCTAACATTCTGCACTTGATGAACAGCTTCAGCAGTAATTAATATCGCTTCTCCGCTATGATGAGCTCCAGACGCTGCAGGAATTGCTTGCATAGCCGAAGACATAGCTGTACCGACTGCAGCCATAGCAGGCACATGCGCTCCCAGAGTAGATACAATTGCAACATCTACAAGAGCAATGCCAGCAGTCGCAGCTACCGCTCTAATAAATTTTTCTCCTTCATAACCCAAGTTTTTAAATTTTACATCTGCATCTTGCTGTAGTTGAGCTTTCTTTTTTAAGTCACTATTCTCAGCAGCAGCTTGCGCTTTGAGAGCTAGATACTCTAATCCATTCACTGTAGACATTGGCAATCTATACGCAGCCATTACAGGTTGTTTTATCGAATGCTTTACTATGTATTGAGTAACTTCAGCAACTTTTCCTACAAGATACTTACCACCACCTAGTGCTTTTTCTCCTAGTTTCATTGTTATTTTAGCTGTTTTCTCAAGAGGGGTTAATTCTTTGTTCTCAGAAATTTTTGTAAATGGATGCGCCATTGCACTACCTATTTCACTTGCTGTCTCAGAGCTAAGCAACTGTCCGTGATGTTTCTGTCTGGCCATAATACGCCAGATATTATCTCTATTTTTTCTAAATTCTTTTCGTACTAAAGCGTCAAACTCTTTGTTAATGGCCTTATACGCATCTTTTTTATCTTGAGTTGAAATTTGTTGATTATTTTCAAGCTCTATACATTTTTGGAGCAATTTAATTTGCTCTTTCTTTTCTTTAGGTAATTTTTTAAACTTAGCTACATCTTTTGGGTTTATAATAAAACCAGCTGCAAAACTAACAGCTGCACGACGTACTTTTAAAGCTTTATTAACTACTTTACTGGTTAAATCATTAGAATTATTGGTAGTTTGTGGATTTTTATCCGTAAGTTTTAATTGCAATTCTTTTTTTATGCTTGTACTATTTAGTGAATAGCCACTCCTATCTCCAGCCACCTGGTCTATAAAAGCAAGATATTTATCTAAATCACTGCCTTGCTTAGACATTTTTGCATCATACTGCCCAATAACCCCATTGATTTTATTTTTTAACTGATCATATCTTTTTTCATCGTTATGCTCAGCTTCAGATTTTTGTTCTTCTTTTCGCTCTATTTGATCAAATGCAAAATCATAAGCAGTTCGCAGAAGTGCAACCGAATTAGACAGAACTCCATCAGATGCTTCAGCACTATCTACTGATCCAGTACTACTTGAAGCTTCAGATGAAATAGAACTACCTGCTCTATTTGAAGACTCATCACTACTATTACTATCTGATCTACTAGCCCTATCACTCAGAGATCCAGATGAAGTATTAGGACTACCTGCTCTGTTTGAAGACCCTTTACTATTACTATCAAGACTAGTTAAAGAATCTGTACT
>CANDYO010000177.1 GCA_947424995.1 Rickettsiales bacterium
TAGGATTGATAAATGCAAGGTCTTTAGAGCGCTCGGCGTACCTTACATTTATCAAAACAATAGGCTATGCTCTTTTTGCAAAAATAAGTGGCTTCAAAAATTATTTTTACAATATTTAAAAATACATAGTTGATGACGAGTAACTTTTTATTGCTAACCTTTGTAACTGAAAAGATGAACACATACAGGGATGACGAGGAATAGTGCAGTTAATTATGAGAAATGGTATAATTTAACTTTATGATCTAAAACTAGCAGAAAGTTTATTGCCGATTTTATAATCTAATAAAGCGCGGTTGATAAAATATTCATATATGGCATTAGCGTTTTCTATTTGTGCTTGGGTTTGAGCAAGCTGTGCTTGGTCTAAATCAACGATAGAACTGCTACCAACCTCATAACGTTTTTGAATAAGCTCGAGTGTTTCATTGGCGTTTTTTAATAATTTAGCAGTAACCATAATTCGCTGATAAGAAGTTTGTACTTTACTAAATGTAATATGAATATCACGCCGCAATTGATTTCTAAAGCCTATTAAATCTTGTTTTGCAATAATAGCATTTTGAACTGCACTACGGTTTTGAGCTAAAATTCTTCCTCCAGTATAGAAGGGAATGTTAACACTTATACCCGCAGCCAATGAGTGCGAAGTAACTGGTTGGCTGCTGTTATTAACAGGGGTCATCCCTGCATAACCAATTGCACTAACTACAGGATATCCAGCTTTTTCAGCAGCTTCAGCTTTTTTTTGAGCAGAGTTATGTTCGGCATTGATAGCAGCGAGTTCTGGATTATTATCCATTGCAAGGGTTATAATGACGTCTACATCTATAGGAGGGGGGGGTGTTTTGGTAACATCTAATAAAATAAATTTATAGGTTTTATTATATCCAAGAGCTTCAGAGAGAATTGCTTGTGAATCATTAACGGTATCTGTAGCTTGAAGTAAAAGTAAATTAGCTGCATCAACTAATTGACTTGCTATGCTTAAGTCTAATGATGATTTTAGTTTTGTTTTATATAATAATGATGTTCGCTGTAGAAAAATGTTTTCTGTTTTAAGGGTAGACTTTGCCACTTGCAACAATGCTTCTGCTCTCAATGCATTATAATAGGCGCATGTTACATTAAGTAATACTAATTCATAAGTTAATTTACTACGTGATTTTGTAGCTTGAAGCTCAAGCTTTGATGATTCAATTAAGTCAGTTGTATGACCAAAATCTGTGATTAGTTGGGTAACGCCTGTACCTAATGATCCACGGTTGATAGCAGAAGGACTACCTAAATTATTTTCTAATGCACTCAGGCTATTATTGTTTCTAGAGGTTACACGAGTAGCATTGCCATCTACTTGAGGTAAATATTTAGATCTAGAAATAGATAGATGTTCTTTAGCTATTTTTGTTTTGGCTTCAGCTGCAGTAATTTGTGGATAGTTTTTTATAGCGATGGATTGAGCTTGCTCTAATGTTAATCGTTGAGTGTTTTCATTGGTTAACATGAAATCACTAGCTAAAGCCTTAATACAGACTAACATTACCATTATCAAAGCAATGAATATATGCCTCATTGAACACCTCCAGCTACTGGATCAACTTGTTGTAATTCAGTATTTTTAGAGCGATAAACCAGTAAATATGCAGATGGCACTATAAAGATAGTTATAAGAACAGAGAAAATTAGACCTCCAATAATAACTCTAGCTAAAGAGGCGTAAGCTTCACTACCAGCTCCAATGGCTAATGCCATTGGTATTAAGCCAATAATAGTGGCTAGAGAAGTCATTAGAATCGGCCTTAAACGTATTCTGCAAGCTTTGGAAACGGACTCTATAAGACTAGTCCCTTGATCGATTAAACGATGAGTGAATTCCACAATTAATATTGAGTTTGAAACTGAAATTCCTACTAACATTATTATCCCCATTAGTGACATAATATTCAAGGTGGTATTAGTAATAAGCAATGCAAATAATACGCCAATTATTCCAGGGGGTACCGCTAATATTATGATAAACGGATCAATAAAAGATTTAAATTGTGCTACTAGGACTAAATATACTAGCAGTATTGATAATAATAATCCTAGGAAAAAACTTTGGAAAGAATCATACATAGCTATTATTGCACCATGTACGTTGATGGTGACATCTTTTCCTTTATCGTAATTTGAGATTATACGATCTATTGCTTTGGCGGTACGACTTAAATCTTCTGCTTTGGTAGCTACGTAAATATCAACGACACGGCGAATTTGAAAATGACTAACAATACTAGGAGACTGGATAGTTTCTATGTTAACTAAGTTATCTAACCTAGTAGATGCTTTATGTTGAAAACCACGTATTGGAATAGCTTTCAAATCGGCAATAGTTTGGATAGTATCTTCAGGATATTGCACAGTAAATAAATATGGATTGCCGCTGACTGGGTCATTCCAATAACTAGGGTTAAACATTTGATTTGAAACTACGGCAGTAGTAACATTATCAATGATTTCTTTGGGGCTAAGCCCTAATTCACTGGCATGAATTCGATTAATATCAAGCATGAAAGCAGGAGTATCTATATCCTGAGGAATAAACACATCACTAACTCCATCTAATTCACGAATTTTTTGTGCCAATTGAGTTGCAATATAATAATTTTGTTGGATATTCATACTGCTAATTTGAATATTGATGGGAGCGGGCATGCCCATGTTTAGTATTGCATCCATCAATCCACCAGTTTGAAAAAAAGTAGTTAGTTCTGGCATTTCTTCCGTTAGGGCTGCACGTATCCTATCCATATACTCGTAGCTACCAGTAGAGTGATTTTCCGTCAGACTAACTTGAGTAAAGGCAGTATGAGAAGCATTATTACTAGTGTATAATGCAGAGAGTGAGGTAGTAACGCCTATGTTTGATATAATAACTTCGCGTTCATTTTCTGGAACAATACGACGAATAATATCTTCTACTTTAGCTACTTCTTTTTCTGTTTCTTCAAGACGTGTACCAGAAGGAGCTTTAATATTGATCACAAATTGTCCTGGATCAGTACGTGGAAAATATGAGTAACCAAGTAGTGAAGTGATAGTAAGACTTAAGATAAAAAAGGAAAAAAATATTAGCAGAGTAAGTTTAGGTCTGCGTAATACTTTAGCAGCCAAATAATCATAGTAATCTAACAAAGTTGCAAATTTTGCATTAAACCAATTATTAAATTTTTGCATCCATAGATTGTTAGTTGTTCCTACTTTACGATTACGAATAAATTTAGCGCAAAAAAGTGGTACTACTGTCATCGCTGTAACATAGGAAGCGAGTAGAGCAATAACAACCGCAAAGGCTAATGGAGTGAATAGATAGTGACTTACGTCTGACATTAGGGTTACTGGAAAGAAAACGATAGAAGCAGTAAGTGTGGCAGCAAGCACTGGCATTGCTACTTCGCGTCCACCTAACTCAGCTGCTACTTTAGGATCTTCTCCTGATTCAATATGACGAAATATATTTTCCATAACCACTACTGAATCATCAATCAAACGTGAAAAAGCTAAAGTAATCCCTCCTAATATCATTGAATTGATTGAATAACCTCCAAGTGATAAGACAATAAAAGCGGTCATGACTGAAACAGGAATTGAGAAGAACACTCCCAAAGTAGCTCTTACACTACCAAGAAAAATTAATATCATTAATGCCGTTAGAGATAGCCCTATTGCCCCTTCATGTAATAGAGTTTTTATAGCTTCCTTTATAAAAATAGACTGATCAAATACTACTTTAGTTATCAGTTGTTCTGGCACATCAAGCAGATTGGCTACTGTGTCCTTTACCCCATCGACAATGGCAATGGTATTAGAATCACCACCTTGTCTTAGTATTGGCATATATATAGAATTTTGTCCGTTGACACGTACTATATTATACTGAATTTGGTTGCCGTCTTCCGCATAGCCGATATCACCCACTGTTACAGAGGAGTTGCCTATGGTTTTTAAAGGTGCTGCGTTTATCTCTTCAACTGTATCTAATTGATTATTAGCAAATATATTGTAGTCGAAAGGCCCTATTTTTACATCGCCAACTGGTAGGATGAGGTTGGAGTCGTTCATAGTGCGGACTACGTCCATTACGCTCAGCTGAGTCGCTTCCAATTTTAATGGATCAA
>CANDYO010000178.1 GCA_947424995.1 Rickettsiales bacterium
AAATGTTTTTAGAAAGATTTGGTTTAATTGATAATTAACTTAGCGCCAATTATTAATTCGGTATCGAGTTGAGCAGGCTCGAGAATGAGCATGCACGACTAAAGAGGACGTGAGGATATCTTTATGAATAATATTCATATTAGCAACAGAGTTGATTACTCCAAATGTACTAATAGACCGTAACGCTTGCACTGTAGTATTCCTTATGTAAGCTTTAAGTTATTTATAAAGATCTTGGGATTGTAAATGATTGTTACAATATAGTCAATAATAATTTTGTAGCCAGAGAAAGTTCTGGCTACTTTAAAAAAATAATTATAATTCGTTTGCAGGATATGAGAACGAAAAACCGTTGTTATTAAACATTTCTAAAATTAATAGTCCTAAATTATGTTGACATAATTCTTCACAGTTATAAATTGTTCCAAAATGAGAATCTATAACATTGCCAGTTTCATCGATTAAGTTTTTCCCTTCTTCATCTAATTTATTACCGTTTTGGTTTAATAGGTACAAACCACAAGGATCAAAAGCTTTATCTATTAAATCTAAGGAGTCTTTTATTACTTTATCATTATTATTACGTAAATATTTGCCTATTCTACCATTTTCAAAGAAGTCGCCAAGTTCACTAAAGGTTTTTTTATCTTTTGGTAATAACTCAAAAAATTTATTTTTTACTAATTCCGGTTCTACTGCAGCAATAGCATCCTTAAAGCATTGATTACTTTTTGCAACCTGATATTCACATATTTGATTTATAAGCGCTAAGTCGGTCATATTATTAATTACCTCTCAATAAAATTGTTAAAAATCTTTAATAACTAAAGGCTATAATAATAATCCATTGTTATAAGTCAAATGATTTTTACATAAAAAATAGAGCTAGCTAAGAAATATATTAACTAGCTCTTGTTGATATTTACTTAATGGAGATAACTTTTCCGTTGGTTATGCTAAGTAAATCCTTACTTTGTAAATTAAAAACAGCATTGGGAGTGCCAGCAGCAGCCCAAACATTATCGAAATCTAGCAAATCTTTATCAATAAAAATCAATTCAATTGCTTGCTTGTGCCCTATAGGTGGAATTCCTCCTATTGTGAAACCAGTCACTTCTTTACTGAAATTAGCATCAGCTTTGCTAATCGTTTCGCCTAAATAAGATTCAATAATTTTTTCATTTACTCTGTTCGGTCCAGAGACCAGTAGTAGTACTGGTCTTTGGGTTGATTCAGTTTTAAAAATGAGTGATTTAACAATTTGAGCTACATTACAACCAATAGCAGATGCTGCATCATTAGCTGTTCTTGTGCTTTCAGATAGTTCAATGACTTTGCAGGTTAAATTTTTACTTGCTAATGCATTTTGTACGCTCTGAGCAGCTTTTGTTAGTGGATGATTCTGATTCATGCTCTATTCTCCTTTTTAGAATTTCTATCATGAAAAGCCAGTCCCATGAAACCAATTATTCCAATTGCTAGGGTGATTGGGATTACTCCAACACCATAGATAAATGACTGAGCATTGGTTCCGCCATAAGTGTTAATTACCAAACCGATCACTGAGTGGAAAGCATAGCCGAAACTCATTATAATCATATTGGCCACAGCAGTTGTAAGTCCTGCAACATTTTCTGGTACATAAGTTGATGCCTTATAAATAGCTAATATTTGATAAGCACAGCATATTCCAACGATGATAAAACTTATAATTATAGTATCTAAGTTTAATAGCTTGGTTATAAGAGTAATAAAAACAATTAGCATAAAAATTCCAGCGCCAATAATGGAACCTAAATAATTACCCGTTTTTTCAGCAATAAAGCTTAAAACAGGTGCGCCGAAACACATGCCGATAAAAATCATTGATGGAAGATAATTTGCAGTACTTATATCAAATCCATAAACTAGTTTTAAAAATTCTGAGCCCCAAACATCAGCAAATCCTTCCAATGGTCCAACCATAAGTCCGGTAAATAAACATAGAGAAATAACTTTGCGATTGGTAAAAACTAATTTTATATCTGCAAGCACTGAGCTTTTATAAATTGCTGTTGCTTTAGGTACGACAAAATAGGTGATGCAGGCAAGGATTATTCCTAATACTGCAAATATCTGCACAACAGCCTTATAGCCTAAGGTGTTACACATATAACTTACCGGTCCTCCACCATAAATGGCCCCTATAAGTCCTATCGATACCGAAAAACTAAGCATTCTAGTAAATTGTTTTTCGCTAAAGGTCATTCTGATAATTTTAAAGGTGCTTAAAATTGCTGCCGATGAGCCAATACCGATTAACGCTCTACCAATAACTGGGTAAACCCAATTTTCAGCAAAAATGATTGGTAAAAGGCCGATAACTGTAAGTAAGATGCAGCCAGTCATTATTTTTTGTGGACCATAACGATCAAGCATTATGCCGATTGGTAGATGCATTAAAGCGTAACCGATATAGTAAACTCCTGAGAATTGCCCGAAAACGGCCGCATCCATATTAAATTGCTGCATAATATCAGTCATGATGATATTAGGCATAACTCTTAAAATATATTGATATGCATAGAATATGGATGCAATTATCCAAACAAACCATGCAATAGTTCGTGAAGTAGACATAGCTTCTCTCCTTAATGAGAAATGATGTTATTAAAGGATGTTAGACTATTGTGAGAGATATTGTTGATATAAAAGACGAGGTTATCATTCTTGCTACCAGCTTTAGCTGGTGGGGAGAATCCAGATTAAATCTCTTATAAATCTTCAGTAACTGAATGTTATAAAGAGAATTCAACTGGACCCTCGGCCTTTGGCCAAGGGTGACGACATCGTATTGCTTTTGCAGCTACTTATATAAACAATATTTTGCGCAACGGTCTTTATATATAGAATATAGATATGAAAAATAGAATATGATCCGCTGTTAGCGGAGGAGAAGGCCACTTAAGAAGGAAATTTGAAAAAGTTTTTTGTCATTGAATGACATTACAAATATTATCTCAAATATAGAGTTAATTTCTAAAAAATAGGGTGGTCTTAAATTTAATACCACCCTAAGCTTATATAGTAAATATAGTTAAATTACAACTATTATATTATTGAGTTAATTCTTCTTCCTCTTTTTTAGAAGAGTTGCTATCTAGTTTTACGTCAAGCAAGTGATCTTCCATTGGATATTCTTTAAGCATATAGCCTCTTCCCCAAACTGTTTCAATATAGTTGGTTCCAGCTGAAGCTTCAGCTAATTTTTTACGAAGCTTACAGACGAATACGTCAATAATTTTAAGTTCTGGTTCGTCGATACCACCATATAAGTGATTAAGGAACATTTCTTTAGTTAATACAGTTCCTCTACGCATAGCTAGCAATTCTAGAATAGCATATTCTTTGCTGGTTAGGTGTATCGGTGTAGAGTCAACTTCAACAATTCTAGTATCTAAATTAACAGTGACTTTATCAAATCTTAATACAGATTCAGAATGTCCTTTTGATCTTCTAACGATAGCTTGAATACGAGCAATTAATTCGCCACGGTTAAATGGCTTGGTTAGATAATCATCAGCGCCAAAGCCTAAGCCCTTAATTTTTTGATCAGCGCTAGATAAACCTGAAAGAATAAGAACAGGTATTTTAATCTTTGCTGAGCGAAGACGCAACAATACTTCATAACCATCTATATCTGGTAAAATTAAATCTAAAATGATTAAATCATAATCGTAAAGTTTGCCAACTTCTAGACCTTCTTGACCCAGCTCACAGGTATCGCAAATTATACCTTCAGATGCCAGTGCGAGCTCTATTGACCTTGCAGTGGAAGTGTCATCTTCAATAAGTAATACGCGCATCTTTTACTCCTAATAATTATAATCTATTAATAAAACATATGATCGATATAGATAATTTTTGCCTAATGGAAATATTACTCGATCACCCTAGGATTTAATATCTCATATAATTAATATATAGCGCAACAAAAAAAATAACATTTAGGTGTTTTTTATTAACTATTTTTTAAGCATCTATCAGAATGTGATTTTTATATTAAAAATAGAACGATTTATTGATGATATGTGTTAATATATCAATGTTTAGAATGTGCGCTTTAGCTATTACAAGTTTACCCTTT
>CANDYO010000179.1 GCA_947424995.1 Rickettsiales bacterium
AAATAACAAATATGCTTTTACACATTCACACGAACACACATAACAACATTCGTGCTTTTATGTTATTATGCAACATATCGCTGAACGACAGAGCATGTAAATACATACCTTATGCACTAGAACATCTACATTGAATTCATTTTCAGAGATCAATTATAGCTGCTCAGCGATAACTATAATCACCCATTAACTCATCATACTTATGATTTACTGGCTTTAATTTTATCTTATCGAAAACTTTTATAAATGTTATTAGCATCTTTTTAAAAACTATTCCGATATTTATAGCTATACGAAACAAATAAAACACATTTATATGTGAATATGTTTATATTATTATATGCTATAACAGAAATTAAAATCCTTACAAACAAGGACGTACACACTATTAATATAAAAATAAATATGCTTTTACATATTTACATAAACACACAGAGTAATATTTACGCCTTTATGTTTTTACGTTTATATCACTAATCATTGGAACATATTAACACATTACGCTCAAATAATTGTCCTTTAATTCACAACTATCTTAACTTTATTAGAAATCTCGCAGTAATTAGATAAAAGCATTAGCAAAAACTCTGCGGCATCCTGTTACGCATACCATTAATCGTAATTTATTTATTAGTTTTTTAGCATGAGTAAAATACTCAAAATAAAATACATTATATGCTAAATCAAAACTAAATATAAGCAAAATAACAAATATGCTTTTACATATTCACACGAACACACATAACAACATTCGCGCTTTTATGTTATTATGCAATATATAGCTGAACGACAGAACATATAAATACATACTTTATGCACTAGAGCATTTCCATTGAACTCAGCCCATTTACGCCTCTGTTGTCGAGTTTCATGCATTTTGACCCCCTAAATATAGTAAAATTTTTAAAAAGAAAATCGGTAATTATAGTTATCGCTGAGCACTTATTAGTAAAAACCAAATTATTATGATAAAATTACAAATTAAAAAAAATTACAGAAATATTATTAATCAATTTTGAAACCCTCATAAAGGATATCATTTTATACAAACAAAACACACTTATATGTGAATGTGTTTATATTATTATATGCTATATAACAAGATAATAGTCTATGCACATAATGGAACATAAAGCTCAAACTAAAAAATAAATACGCCTTCACATATTAGCGTATATATGTAAATATGCTAATTACACAAACACGAAAGGGAAGATTAAAAACGATTATGCCTCTTCAAACTCTATTAACTCATATGGATACAATACTTATATTCCTATAAGATTCAATAAAGCATTATCGCACATTTATGTAAAAACATATAATAGGTTATTATGCTTATATTACTAAACGCTAAAACACATTGACATATATATGCAAATGTGCTAATTATATAGAAACGCAACATAATAAAGAGGACATTAAAATGATTATATCTTTTTTAAATCAAAAAGGTGGGGTTGGCAAAACTACTTTGTCTATACATATAGCAGCTAATCTATCTTTACTTAAATATCGTGTATTGCTGGTTGATGCAGATGTTCAAGGAAGCGCCTTTGATTGGGCTGCTATAAGAAAGGCTGATCCTATATTTAATATAGTAGGGCTTCACAAGCCCATTCTACATAAAGAATTAAAATCTCTGTCAAAAGGTTATGATTTTGTAATAATAGATGGACCACCAAGAGTGTATGATGTTGCTAGATCAGCCATCGTTTCAAGTGATTTAGTGCTAATTCCCATTCAACCATCTCCATATGACGTTTGGGCAGCAAAAGAAGTAATAGACTTAATAGAAGAGGTTTCTGCACCTATTTCTGAAATAAAAAAAATTGAACGTGCTTTTGTAATAAACAGAAAAATATCTAATACTGCCATCGGAAGGGATGTTATTGATGCACTTGAGCAATATAAAACCCCTGTACTTAGCTCACATATTTGTCAAAGAATTTCATATGCAGAATCAGCAGCAGAAGGGCTAACAGTAATGGAAGATAATAAGGACCAACTTGCAATAAAAGAGATTAACGCTTTAACAAACGAAATAATTGAAAAGTTTTATAGGTAATTATCATGAGTAAAAAGAAAATTAATTTTAGTAAAAAACCATCTTCCATTGAAGATAGCAAAATCATTGATGATTGGGTATCGGCTGATAGTCATAAATCTTTTCAAAAACAAATAGTAAATGAGAAAAGATTTACAATAGTTATACCAGAAGAATTATATAGAAAATTAAAAATAAAGTGCGCTAAAAATGATTTAAAACTAAAAGATTTTATAATTGATTCTCTAGAAAAAAACTTAATAGATTAGCATAATAACACCTAAACTCATATATGCCTTTATGTTAATATGCTAATTCTCATACGCAATTTATTTGTAGAATAACACATGCAGACCTAAAACCACCAAAATTAAGTCAAAGCGCCTCTCAAGAAGAAGTAAGAGCACTGATATTCAATACCAAGTTTTTTAAACTTAGATGCTTAATATTTCGACAATTAATAATAAATTCTATATTTAAAATTATTTTTTAATATTGATTTTAGCACAGAAGAATAAATATGTTTTAACACAAATATGTGAAAATATATTTATTCTTAAAATTGAATGCTGGACCTCTTTATTTGTATAGGTATTAGCCTTATTATAACACATAGTAATATAAGTATATTCACATATAAACACATTAACACACCAGTGGCAACTCAAATTTACACGACACTGTGTATTTTCACACACTATCTCGCATATTTTTAAAATTACTATTGACTTTACTCTATTTTATGTCAATATTGTAATGTCATATATCTTATAAGTAAGATTATATTAATTTTCGTGGGAAGAATAACACTGTGTCTGATATAAAAAAACCTCTAAAAAGAATAAATTTATCTTTACCAGAAGATCTTTTAGAAGAGATAGAAAAAAATATAGAGGAAAATTACCTTACTAGAACAAAATGGTTTATAGATGCAGCTTTAATGAAGCTTTCAAAAGAAAATGACACAAAAATTGACAGAATAGTAAAAGGACAAAAATTATAGAAAAGAATAATTAGAAAATTAAAAAACAAATAAAAAAAGGCGCAACACCAAAACAAGCATTGCACCTAGGAAATAAACCTGAGAATTTTATTGTACCCTAGGTTAGTAAAGATGTCAAGTAAAGTGTATGCCTAATTATCAATAATTGGGGTAAATATGACATATGATCTAACAGATGAAGTCAAAGCTATAGGTTCTCTTAATTTTGAGGGAAACATAATTCCTATAGAATGGCTAAATCACATACGACTGCCTAATAATAAACCTGACCTAGTATCTATTTTCTTGTTATCTGATATTATTTATTGGTATAGACCAACAACAATTAGGGATGAGTTTTCTGGCTCAATAATAGGTTATAAAAAAAAATTCAAATCTGACCTACTTCAAAAAGGGTACAATGATCTAGAAGATTTATTTGGTCTAACAAAAGCTCAAATCAAAAAGTCTCTTCAACGTTTAGAAAAACTTGGATTAATAGAACGCATCTTTCGCAACATAAATTTTCAAGGTTCTAACCTTGCTAACGTTATGTTTATCAAAATTTATCCCAATAAAATATCCAATATTACAGAAAAAAAAATAGCTATGAATATTAATACAGCTACGAATATTAATACCCAGACCTCTGAGTTTATTTATTCAGAGGTGCGGTTAAATAAATCCACACCCCCGGTCATTAATAACCATACATATACAAAGACTACTACAAATATTACAACAAAGAATTCTCTCTCTCTAAAAAAATCAAGTAATTCAAAGACAGTTGAACAAAATGTTTTTGAGAGAGAGAAAGAAATGATAAATATTTGGGATAGAATTTTAAGAGAAGGTGAAAAGCCATCTGTTCCTAGTCATGCAAGATTAGTGAATTTAAAGAATCTCCTTGAAGAATCATTAGAGAATGATCTTACAAATTGGGAAAGCTATTGTTTAACTATTAAGAAAAGTAAATTCCTTATGGGAGGAGGGGCCAATAATTGGAAAGCTGATCTTACTTGGGCGATCAAGAAAGAAAATCTCATTAGGGTTTTAGAAAATTATTATCATCAAAG
>CANDYO010000180.1 GCA_947424995.1 Rickettsiales bacterium
ATTACATGAGTTAAGTACATATACTTGTAGGAGCAATTTTATTAATAATTTTAATAAATTTCACTCAATAAGTGATACTTTGTGTAGCATTAATTTCCAAATTGGCAAGCAGTTAAAAAGAATGGAAACACAAATAAAAAATGGTAATCCTTGCTCTTATTGTCAAAAAACCCTTGATGCAAAACTTTATCCAATAGATGTACTTAGCTCGAATAAAGATTTAGATTTTCTAAAAAACATGGAGTTTCCAGAGTTTCTGATAATTATTAAAAAAATAGATTTTCTTATTGGTAGCGTGTCCATGCGACCACTTACAGCTACTGCCAGATTTTTAGCAGCTCATCACCAACAAAGGACATTAAGTTAATTAGATCAAGGAAGTTATAATAACGTAACAAAAAAATATTAAAAATAATTTAGATTAAAGTTTTATTATGTCAAGAACGTTAGATAATATCGAAATAAGGATGCGGAAAGCAATTAAAGCATCTTTCAATAATTGGGACAGGGGCAGCCTTAGTGACTTAGAACAAGAATGCTTAAATATGGCACATTATTATAATGTATCCCCTGAATTTATTTTTCAGCGAGTGCTAGCACGATATTTTAGATTCGTACCTACATCTATAAAAAATATTAAAATAACCCAATCAAAATGAAAGCGAATGACTCTTTTTCTGTTTTTCTAGAAAAACCAGTTTATCTTGATGTTGAATGCTATCCCAACTACTTCTTGATTTGTTTTATTTGCAAGGGTATGCGTAAATATTTTGAGATAAGAGATAATGATTATTTCCGTAATGACCAAGTAAAAGAAATAAAAGATATATTATCAAACTACACAACAGTTGGCTTTAGTTCTAACAACTATGATATGCCTATGATACGTGTGGCGATAGCTGGTGCTGATACAAGCACGTTAAAAAAAGCATCAAACAAGATAATTAATAAACCAAAAGAAATATTTGTATGGGAAATACTAGAAAGCGCAGGTGTGCCTTGTTGTTATGTTAAACAGCATATAGATATTATAAATGTAATACCGGGGATTAGGTTTTCTTTAAAGACTTATGCTGCTAGAATTGGTTTTAAAAAACTACAGGATCTACCATATAACCCAGACGAATCTTTAACAACAGAGCAAATGAATGAAGTACGAGATTATTGCTTTAATGACGCCCAGGTAACCGAAGCTTTAACTAATAAAATATATAAAGAATTAGAAATTAGATACATGTTTTCTAAAGAACATGATGTTGACTTAATGTCTCAATCTGATCCATCTATAGCCGAAAAGATCTTTAACAAGAAGTACGGGATTCCATATAAAAGAGAAGGTTATACATACGATAAAGAGTTCATAAAATATAAAGCGCCTGAATATTTAAGATTTAGCTGTGATGTATTAATTGATCTTTTTCTGAAGATTAAAAACAATGAATATAAATTAAAGGATGATGGTAAGATTATTAACATCCCTTACAAAGTAAAAATAGCTAATACAACTTATACAATTGGAATCGGTGGAAGTCATTCAAAGGAGAAGAATATACATTTTGATAGTAAGGATAAAATATTAGTTGATATAGATGTTGTGAGCTATTACCCCAATATAATGATGAATAACAATTATATTCCTATAAATTATCCATCAAGTTTTATAAAAGATTATCGTAGTTTTTATGAAGAGAGATTAGAAGCTAAGTTGGTTGGAGATAAGATAAAAAACCAGACATGTAAAATTATTTTAAATGGGACGTTTGGTAAATTAGGCTCTAAATTTAGTAGTTTATATTCACCTGACTTGTTACTAAATGTAACCCTTACCGGCCAATTATCACTTCTGATGCTCATAGAACAATTAGAAGTGAATGGTATCTCGGTTGTATCGGCTAACACTGATGGTATCGTGGTTAATACAGATGTTAGAAATGAAGAGCTGATGAAAGAGATAGTATCTAATTGGGAGGAGAAGTGTAATTTAAAAACCGAGTCTACATATTACCAAGATGTATACAAACAATCTGTGAATAAATACCTAGCTGTAAAATTAGATAGAACAATCAAAACTAAAGGTCCTTTTGGACAGTCTCTAACCAATAACGGTATAGCCAAAGTATTGAGAGAAAGTATTACTAAATATCTTTTAGATAATGCCCCAATAGCTGAGACTGTTTATTCAATGAAGCATGATATAGGTAATTTTTTATCATTTAGAAAGTCAAAAGATGGAGCTTATTATAAAGGTCAGAATTTAGGTAAAACTGTCAGGTGGTATCATAGCATCAATGGGGATGCCATAAGAGATGTTGATGGTAAAAAGGTAGCTGGTTCAGATGGCGCAACTCCTTTAATGGAGATACCTGAACAGTTAGAATTTAATGATATAGACCTAGATTTTTATATAGCTGAAAGTAAAAAGATCTTAAATAAAATGGGGCTGCAAATCTAACTCTCCATTCATATATAAATTTTAATACGATAAGCAACCATGAGTGAAACAAAAACAGCAAAAAAGCCTTCTCCGAAATATAAACAATCTCCTTATCAACCAAAGCCTAAAGCCGATAAGAACGATGTTAAAGAAATAAATAGTGCAATTGCCCAAGAGCTAGCAGAAAAATGGAAAGAATACAGAGAGCTAGTTCAGGCACGCAAACTCAAAGAAGCTAAGTCTCGGAAAGAGCCAGAGGTTTATCATCATTTCAAGAAGCGAGAAAACTAAGAATCAAACTAGCTATGTTATAATTGCTTAGAAGCAGTAAATATATCAATTAGTTAGGAAAGAGATGCTTAAAAAATCATTATCAGTATTTGATATCTTTTCAGGAATAGGCGGATTTTCTCTTGGGCTAGAAAAAGCAGGAATGCAAACAGTAGCTTTTTGTGAGATCAATCCTTTCTGCCAGAAGATATTAAAGAAACATTGGTCATCCGTTCCAGTATTTTCTGACGTTAGTGCTTTAACAGCAGAAGATTTTACCAGTCTGCCAAAAATTGACGTGATTGCAGGAGGTTTTCCTTGTCAGGATATTTCTTGTGCAGGCAAACAGATTGGTATTAGCGGTAAAAGATCAGGTCTTTGGAAAGAATTTAGGAGGTTAATCCATGCAATCAAACCAAGTTACGCAATTATCGAAAACGTGGCAAACCTTCGGGGTAATGGACTTGTTACAGTCCTGCAAGATTTATGGGAGATCGGGTATAATGCAGAATGGCATTGCATACCAGCTTCTGCCTTTGGTGCGCCTCACAGGCGAGACAGGATATGGATTATTGCCTACCCCACTTGCATCGGCAAAATCAGATTGTCCATCGGAAAGAAAGAGAGACTCTCCTCACCTAGAGACGATTGTAAAAATGCTGCCAACGCCGACTGCCAGAGATTACAAAGATACGGGAGAATTGAAGAAATTAGCACGATATGTAAGCAAGAGCAGATTAGCTTGTACTATCGCACACGAGGAGCTGAGCAATGGGGGAAAGAACCGAAATACATACCGAGGCTAAAAGACGATCGTCTAAATCCTGATTGGGTAGAATGGCTTATGGGCTTTCCAAGTAGCTGGACGGAAGACGGAAGTCGTAGGCAACGTCTTATGGCACTAGGCAATGCAGTTGTACCATTGATTCCAGAGTTTTTAGGAGCAGCGATTATGAATCTTTTAATGAAATGAGTGGGCAAGAAGCATTAAGGAGGTTTAATCAAAGGTTTAAAGCAGAGAAAAGAGCTAGAATGCTCAGAGAATTAAAAGATCCTTATTACTATTATTAATATAATGAATTATGAGTAAAAATAGAAAATGTTAAAGTGGCAATCAAAAGTAGTAAAGATATCTGATCTTAAAGAATATCCTGATAATCCTAGAAAAATAACGGATAAGCTTTTAGAAAAATTAGCATCCCATATAAGTGAGGATGGATATCACCAAAGAATTATAGTAGATAGCGATTATACGATTATTGGTGG
>CANDYO010000181.1 GCA_947424995.1 Rickettsiales bacterium
ATATTTCCATTTATTCTTATAGCTTCTTTCTAATGTCTTATCTTCACTGTTATGTCTCATCTATTCCTCCGTTGACTTTATACAATTTAATTTTTGTATTTTTGTCAACGAATTACCTAACCTTTACAAGGGATGACGCGAATCCGTAGTCGAGTTAATGAATTTTTACAAGGATGACGACTTTGCGTATTTTAAATACGATTTTATACTATGCAAGGGTCTCAATCTCAATACAAAATATATGTAGCTAATCTCAATAAAGCAAGCATAAAAAAAGCTCCCATCATAGATGAGAGCTTAAAAATAATTTTTTAAACAACTAACTTTAACTTATAAGTAAAAAGCCAGTTATTGCTAATTTAATATTAGCTTGTACCGGCAACTGAACAACTGTCTAATCCACCAGTACCTGATGATAACCAATTGATGATTTTATTAGCACTAAAGATAAATGTTATACCAAGAGCTGTTGCTAAAGCTAAAGGCCATGATAATTTACCTAAGAAAATACCAGCGCCTAATACCACAAGAGCAATCATCCCAACTGTTTTACCAATAGGTCCGGTTAATTTAGTTACGATCAAGCATAGTACTGTACTAATACCATCATCGGTACTAGAAGCGCCTGAAAGATCAGGTGCAAAGATCATTGCTGCAATTAAGCAGAATAGTAGACAGAATTTCCAGCAATTATCTGCTGATAGTGTGAAATTTAACATTTTTTACTCCCAAGTTTAATTAGTAAAGCTTTTATCTATTTGCCATATAAATTATCGCAAACAAGTTTAGCGCTATAAGAATATTCTCTAAAACACCATTAATAGTTATTATAGACAAGAAATGTTTAATAAAAGGTTAAGCTTGTATATCTTAATTCAAATAGTTACATAACTTGTAGGTGATTAGCCATAATATCAAATATCCAGCGCTTTAAGGACAATGTCAACGAATTTATTTGTAGCGATATTAATTATTTGATGAAAGCTAATTTGAGTGTGATAATTGCAGAACTTTATACTCTTTAAATAACATATAGCAAGTTACGGTGCTAACTACTAAGGTAAGGCAAATAGTAATCCCTATAGTTAAGAAGCTACCATTATAAAAGTAACTAGCCAATTCTATAGCAATTGCTGATAAAATAAGACGTAATGAAACAAGAATTGCTCCAATTTTACCTTTGGCATCTTCAACAGAATTCATTGCTAGAGGCCATAAAATATTGATGGGATAAGACATTCCTACAGCTTGAAAGAGCATGGTAATGGTGATCAGTAAGGGATCTTTGATTGTAAAAATTGTTATTAGCATAGTTAAAGTAAAGAAAATTCCTATTATATAACTTGAAGCTATAAAACAATTGAATGGGCCGAAGCGTTTTATGAAATATCCCCCAGTTAAACTACTAGTAGCAAATACAGCGGCAATAGCTCCTTGATATAAACCAAAATCTTGTAAACTAACTCCTAAATCTTCCATGTATAAAATAGGTGACATGCCAATAAATACCCAATAAGATTGCATGGCAAAACAAAGAGAAATTAGATACAGCATTGCTTTTCTTGATTTTAATACAGGGCTATAGTCTTTGAGTGAAATTTTTATATTGTCAGTTACTTGCTTATTTGGAAGAAATAGGAAGCAAAGTAGCAAAGAAAATATTCCAAGAGCTAATAAAGCTACAAAATTTCCACGCCAGTTAAACCATAAATTTATATAACTACCTAAAACTGGTGCACTTGCCATAGCTATAGTTACAGCTCCGTTAATCACCCCCATTAGATGCTGTAATCTGGCAACTGGATATAGATCTGAAACTAGGACATAAGTTAGTACTGCTGGTCCAGAAATGCCTACTCCTTGTAATAATCTGCCAAATAACAAAAGATGATAGCTTTCTGCGTAAACGCAGCAAATGCTGCCAATAATAAAGATAATGAGTCCAATGATAATTATTGGTTTGCGACCATATTTATCGCCTAAAGCCCCAGCAACTAATGCGGTAATGCAGTGAGCAATTAAATTAATGCTTAAAGTTAACTCCACCATAAATGGAGTGAGGCCAAAAATATGTTGTAATTGAGGAAAACTAGGAACGAATAAGTCAATTTCGGCTCCAGTCAGAATCATCATAATAATAGCGGTGAATAAAAACATCGGTTATTGCATTTAACTTTTCTAAAATTTATATCACTCTACATCTTGAAACAAGATTCTTCAATCGTTATTCAAGCTATTATTGTAGTTTATTTTGAATAGTTGCTTTTTAATTCAAAGATTGATACAATCCCGCTTCGCTCACCAAATTGAGATATATATGACTAGTGCTGCAATGCCAAAAATTTTAGCGGTTGATGATGAGGCCACCTGCCTTGAAATTATTAATTTTTCTTTGACTACTAGAGGATATGAAGTTTTTGTAGTTGATGGCGGTCTTCAAGCCATTGAGTTTTTAAAAGCAGGTGAACATAAAATTGATCTAATCTTATTAGATATGATGATGCCTCAAATGGATGGTATAGAAACGCTTAAACACATTCGTCAAATTGAAAGCGCTCGCTTAATTCCAGTAATTTTTCAAACTGGCACTTCCCATTATGCTCCCATCAATAAAGCTCAAGATGAGGGTAATATTGATTATATAATTCGTAAACCTTATAAGCGAGATGATTTAATTAAGGTTATTAACATTGCTTTAGCTGATAAAATTGCTCATGAAAATACAACAAATAGTTAACAATAAAGAATATCTTGATCGGTTAGATCATGTTAGATCAGTAGGCAGTGGCGATTCTGGCAATACTAGTGGATATGATATAGAGCGTGGCTCAATAGCAGCCTTCTTAGATTCAATTGGCCTAAAGCAATTACCAGATGACTTAGGACCAGTGATAGAAGCATTTTTTGCTAGCACTTTTTTGAAAGTTGGAACTCTTGGTCTAAATAGCTTACCTAGCACAGCCCATGTTGGCGCTGCTTTTCCAGATTTAGCTATTATGAAAACTGTGGATCTTACCAATCTTGGCCTGGTGCCTTACACTAACATTTCTTGCGCTGTAAATGGTAAGAGACGGCATTAGGAAGCGGTGGTTGGTTATATGTGATCGGCTATAAAAATAATGCGATGACGTCACCTTTGACCGAATGTTCAGTTGAAATCTTTTACTTACATTCAGTTACTCTCTGTTTTTAAAAGATTTAAACTGAATTCTCGAGCAAGCTCAAGCTTGCTCAAGAATGACAGCCTTGTCTGGTTTTAAAGCTTGTTTATATGAATAACATCTTGTGTTGCAGTTCCATAATAATCTATAATGTTACCCAACAACCTCTTTAGCCTTCTTCCAATATTCCATCATTTGCTCCATGGTTTGACCATGCAAGTTCTTATGTCCGGCTTCTTCAGCAAAAGATTTAGTCATGACGAAACGTTTTTCAAATTTAGCTAGGGCCTGTTCTAAAGTTATCTTTGAATCAAAGCCACAATAAACACAAAGTGAAAAAATTGCATGCATTAGATCACCAATCTCTTCTTGTAGTCTTGCAGGCGATGAATTGTTATCAGCTAATAATTCTTCCACCTCTTCGCATTCACTACGGATTTGTTTCATGATTTCTTTATGATTAGGCCAATAAAAGCCATAGTCTTTGGCTTGGTTTTCTATTATTTCAAGATGTTTGATTAAATCATTGGTCATAAAGATGCTGCTCCTCTTTAATAACTTAAGAAATTTAGTTTTATCTATATAATTAAAAAATAATCACTTAAATTAAAAGATATTTTAAAAAATTATAGAAAAACATAATATAACAAAACTTTCAGTATTGAGGTACTTGTAAAAATCTAACTAACGGAAAATGAATTTAATTATATTTTTATACAAGCTTAGGTTTAATACTTAAAAATATGCTATAAAATAAGATTCTAGGCCATTTTTTTGATAAAAAATCTCTCTTTTTCAATAATACTTT
>CANDYO010000182.1 GCA_947424995.1 Rickettsiales bacterium
GTTAGAGGCGTTTCCACTTCACATATTGACTGGATAGAGAATATAATTAATAATACTCCCCTTAAGGTATTAGGTTATCTTACTCCTCTCGAAGCTTTACGTGAAAATAATGTCGTTGCGCTAGATTCTTGAACCCGCCCCTAATTAACAAAAAGCCCTACTTCGTGCAGAAGAGGTTCAAGAGGATAACCGTTTAAGCAAGCAGATGTAAGGTCTCTACAGTAAAAATAAACAGGGGATTTAAAAATATTAGTGGAGATGTAACTAAAAATAAGTAAAAGTGGTGCAGTGAAGGGTTTCTTTAATAATTTTTTCTCTATGCAGAAAAGCTTTTATTTCTGAAATATATAGAGACAATATAATTATCTCTATACTAGGTTTGCCTAAGATTTACTTTTAGTACAAAATAGAATTGAATTATAAATCTATGTATTTATCATGTAAACATGCGAACATCTCACTATAAAAAAGCCCTACTTCATGCAGTAGAGGTTCAAGAGGATAGCCACTTAAGCAAGCATCTACAAGGTCTCTGCAGTAAATATGAACCATAGGATAAGCTTCGCAAACATTTCCTCCTACATTAATGCATTTAGGAAAACTAGGGTTTGATATACAATTATAAAGAACTTCATAGCAATTTTTTACATCATTTATATCATCAGTGTTAGAAAGATTTCCACATGCCTCTTCTGCATGACATTCAGTAATTAAGTTTTCAGAAATTTTTTGTTTAAGACTGTTTAGAGTTGCCTCTATGTTAAGGGGACGGCCCGTCTTGATATAATATAATTCATAATAAGTTTTTGGTATATCGAATATCTTCATTAGTAAATAACAAGTTCCTTCCATGATAAACTCCTTTAATTTAATTGCAAATTGTAAAAAACGAAATAACTCATACTAACCATTATGATCACGCAATAATTAATTAGTTATTAATGTCTTTAAAAAGATATTTTTTTGGAGATTAGAGGCATAGAAAAACGGAGTAGCGACTCTTGTCTTTTGCAAACTCCTCTGTAGACTTTGGTTTCTGTAGGTATATCTTTTTTTAAAATCAATACCTTAAGTGGAGAATAGAGATAGGAATGCTATGAGTTAGAAAGGAATAAATAAGGTTATTGGACTATCCCGCTTTCGTCTGCGACTACAGCGTGACATCCGTTTCACTAACGCTACAGCGGATGGTGCCGGATGTCGGTTTCGAACTGACGACCTACCGCTTACAAGGCGGTTGCTCTACCACTGAGCTAATCCGGCATTAGTGAACATTCATATTATAAACATTAGAGAAAGAATCAAGAGAAAAATTACTAAAAAATCATTTATTTTCAACTTATATTTCTTTTTCTCAAAATACTCTCTACAGTTCTTCGTATACTTTGTTATAAAACTTATAATAGTCATTGTAAAAATCGTCTACGCAGCCACAGCTAAAAGTTTCTGGACCATCATATGGATATCCATAATCAAGAGCAGCTTTTAATAGATATTGAGCTATTCTAGAATTATGTAGCGCAACTTTAATTATTGAAGTGTCTATCTTTTTAAGAAAGTCACATCTATCGTCGCAAACTTTATCTACTTTGGCTTGAACTTCATCTGATGGTAAAGGAAGGGTGCTTACAGTAATAATTTTATGACCATATTTATCATAAGAAGTCTTAGAATATTTTGGCTGACCAGTTTCTGGGTCAAATGATTCTAATATACGTTGCATAGAAGTGGGAGCTTTTGATTCACTCATTATTACCTCGATTATAAATTAAAATATTAGCTGTAATATCTCTATAGGCTGTACGCTTTAGGATTTCACACAGTATCTATAAGTGATGATTAGGTTATATTCAAGAGATTTTTTTATAGGTTAGTATTAATTATTAAAGACCGTTGCACGAGATATTGTTTATATAAATAAGCTGTAAAAACAGCGCGATGCCGTCACCCTTGGACGAGCGAAAGCGAAGTCCAAGGGTCCAGATTAAATCTCTTATACCATAGAGTTTTTAAAGTCTTTAAAAGATTTTAACTGGATCCTCGCCGCCAGCTAAATCTGGCAGAAAGGATGACGACCTCACATATTTTTAATGCAATCTTAGCTCATGCAATAGTCTTTATCATTCATCGCAGTCTACTTGATATGCGAAAGTTCTGCCTACTATTTTTCCTATAGTCTGACAATCTAGAAAATTGTTACCATCGGTGCAAGCTATAGGTCCGAAATCTTTACTAGTTTTCCCATATAATTTGACGGCATCGTTTATAAATATAGTGCGATCTCCATTTATAATGATTGTAGACAGAGCATTATTAATAGGAACTTTACTAAAACCTAGATTCATACAGAACATAAAATCTATTTTAGCTGTAGTGAAGCTCCTAGTAGATTTAGTGGTTATCTCTGACATTATATTTTACCTTGTGTAAATTTTTTATTTACTAATAACTATTATTAGCTCCGCCATTGAGAGTAATATTTTCACAGTTGATATGTTTTGAATCGATATTTAAGAGAAAAGCTACAGTGGAAGCAACATCCTCTGGTTCGCCATATTTTTTTGAAGGAAAATCCTTGGTTTCAAAAGACAATTGTTCGTCATAGTTTTTATTTGCTATTTTTGCGCGCTCAGCAATTTTTTGCTTATGATGCTCAGTTAGAATTATTCCAGGTGAGATTGCATTAATTCGGATAGAATTATCACTATATTGATAACATAGATTTTTAATTTCTCCGCTCCACATTAATCTGATAACATTAGTATTAGGGTAATTCGGTAGATAATATTTAGAAGTTTCTCCTGAAATAATAACTATAGATCCTAGAGCTTTCATTTTGGTGGCTACATTTTTTATAAGCTCTAATGGGCCGATAAATACGCTTTCAAAGTTAGCCCGCCATTCTTCTGCTTCTGGAATTTTTTTAGTATTAAAATATGGCCTGGGAGGTATAACTACCATGCCATCGATTGATTGATCTTTAAGACCGTCTACAGCAAGTTTTATTTGCTTTAAATCATTATAGTCAAATTGAATTATATCAATTTTAATTTTGCTTGGCAGTGATGCTTTGAGTTTATTTAGTTTTTCAGTATCTCTACCAGCTAATATTAAGTTATAGCCTTTATCGGCTAAAGTTTTAGCAATTACAGAACCAAGAGCTCCGGTACTAGAAGTAACTAAAATAGTCTGATTATTACTTAAAGCAAATACCGGTAGAAACATAATTAATAAGATTAGATAAAGTAGTTTTTTCATTTTAATTCTTTGTATAGGAAATATAATATAGAATTTTTTTGATAGCCTTTGCGCTCAAATTCCACTTCATAGCCTAATCTCTCATAAAATGGTTTTGCTTCAAAATCCATAGTATTAACCGTAACAAATGTGCATTTTCTTAAAACGGATAATTCTTCAGCTTTAATCATTAAAGCTCTGCCATAGCCTTTACCGCGATAATTTTCTTCAACCCAGAATATATCTATATACATGCAGCCATAATAAGTTATCCCTTCAACGCCGCCCAGTATTTGAGCATGTTCATCTTTTAGAAAAAAACAAAAAGGCGCTATTTTATCTAAACCACGTTTTTTATAGGCTTCTGCGCATAGTCCATCATTCAATATAGTTAGCTCTGCTGGAGTTGGGTTTTCTTCATAGGTTATGTTTAGTTTGGTCATGGTTTTATCTTTATAATGTTTTATTTATTTTTTAAGCATATACGTCATCCCTGGCAAGCTGCTTGAAAAGCAGTGCAACCGGAGATCTCAGGAGTTTTTTTCTCACGAGATCCACGATCTCTAAAAAACTAGGTATTACCTAGTTTTTTTTCGTCAGGGATTGTAAAGGTTAACTAATTCGTTGACAGATTTTGCAAAAAAGTTAATGGTGTTTTTCCAGCTAAAGATTGATGATTTCTAATCTCATTATA
>CANDYO010000183.1 GCA_947424995.1 Rickettsiales bacterium
TATGGCATTATGGGTATTTAGTGTGATTTCCTTAAATAGAGAATTTATAAAAGTGGCTGATAGTCACCAATAGATTTTTATTATAAATATAATTATTGATTAACTTAAGAGTTGTGAATGCAAAATAGTCATCCTTCTAGGCGTAAAACTTGGTATAGATATCTTACAAGCCTGGCTGCCTCTTTTTCCAAAAACAAGCAATATATACTCTGTAAATATTTACCTACTTCGTTGATGCTTTTGCTTTCAACTTATATTAATAGCTTTTTACGAGGAGTAAAAGATTCTGTTTTAGTTCCTTCTTTAGGAGCTGAATTAATTAGCTTTATTAAGTTTTATGGTGTTTTTCCTGGGACTATTCTTTTCTTTATCTGCTTCACTAAGCTTGCTAATCTTTTAACCAGAGATAAATTATACTATACGATTACTTTATTTTTTGGCTGCTTTTTTCTACTATATGCCTTTGTGCTTAGTCCGTTTCAAAATACGATTCAGCCAGATCTTTCTAGTTTAATAACTACTTATCCCACATTTAAGTATCAATTAATGATGATTCAACATTGGACCACCAGCTTGCTATACATTATGTGTGAGATATGTGGAACAGTTACGCTTACTTTATTGTTTTGGCAGTTTGCTAATGAGTTATATACTATTAAAGAAGCTAAGAAGACCTATGCTTTATTTGGTATCATTGGGCAAGGTGGTATAATTATTGCTGGTATTATCCAAGCGCAAATTTCAGATTATTTTATTCATAATTATACCAATAGCTTAGTATGGGAATATACTTTGAAGTGGATGATGTCAACGGTATTTATTGCCGGATTAGGACTAATTGCAATTTATCGTTGGATGTATAAACATGTTTTCTTTGATCCAATATTATGCACTAGGAAACATACAGGTGAGCGCGAAAAAATACGTTTATCAGTAAAGGAAAGCTTGAAATATATATGTTCTTCTCGTTATTTGTGGCTAATAATGCTAATAGTTTTTTGTTATGGTGTTGGAGTGAATTTAATCGAAAGTTCATGGAAGCATCAGCTCAAACAAGTTTATACTACTCAACATAGCTATAGTTCATTTATGGGTGTATTTAATATCTATTTTGGTATTACCTCTATAGTAGTAATGATGTGTGGTACATATGTTTTACGTAAATTTAAGTGGTTGGTGGCGGCGCTTTTTACCCCATGGGGGGCTGGTATTACAGGAATTATCTTCTTTATCTTAATTATCTTCCAAAAATCATTTGAACCACTAGTTAGCTCATTTAATGCAGATATATTAATGATGGCGGTTATGCTTGGTTCTGCTCAAGTTATCTTATTTAAATCGCTGAACTATACTTTTGTTGATTCGACCAAAGAAATGGCTTTTATGCCTTTAGATCGAGAGCTTAGGACTAAGGGGAAAGCTGCAGTAGACGTTATAGGGAGCAGATTTGGTAAAGCTTTTGGTGCCATATCACAACAATTAATGTTTCAGTTTATTAGTCCTAGTATTGGTGATCTAGCTGTAGAGTTATTTATCTTCTTTGTTATAATTATGGCAACTTGGACCTTTAGCGTGTTTGCTCTTAATCGTAGATTCCTACAAATTGTAGAGAATGCCAACCATTAATCAATTATATATTTTCTAATTCCTTCTTCATAGTTTTGTATCAACAAAGCTAACAAATTATATCAATCTCTGCGTCATCTTGGGCGAGAACAAAGTTCGAGACCCTAGGGTCTCGTAAAGAATAAAACTCCTGATATCCCCGGTTGCGATACCTACGGTAGCTTGCCAGGGATGACGCATTAACTTTATAAATGTTCAGTTATTACTGAAGATTGGTATTATACGTTTTATTCTGAAATATTAGCCATATAATTAATAATTCCATCTCGATTCAGCCATTTTTCTAAACATAAAAGTCACATTCACCTATTAGATGCAAAATATTTTTTAGCATATCTAAAAGTTGTGCTTGAATAGTTCTTCAATCTTAGGTAGCATGTTAATTAACAGAAGCCTTATATTAACCAAGTTATGAGGGCTTCAGATTAATATCTTCAATCTGTTAATTAAATGAGGCTATACTTATGAAGTTCAATAACTTAATCACACCTGCAATTTTATCTTGTGTTTTACCATTTGCTTTTAGTGCTAACGCTTGGGAACCAGTCGCAGACAATGCTACCGACTATAATTTTGCTACTGTAAAAGCTGGTATTGCTCAACCAACTAATCTTGGTGGTAATTCAGGTCTTGATACTGGTAATGTTACTTACTCAGCTGGTATATTAGCTGGTAGAAAAATGATGGATATGTTCTCAATAGATGTAGAATATATGCATAGAGGAAAAGATACTGCTAGTTCTTATGGAACTGGTCCTACTCCTTATAATAATTCTAATTCATGGTCAATGCAAAGCGATACGTTTATGTTAAACGCTAGTATTGATTTAATCAAAGACCCGAAAATCAGACCTTACGTTAGAGCCGGTGCTGGTATTTCAAGAAACAAATCTTATAACTATACTTCAACAACGACTTTTCAATCTGGTCGAGATGAAAATACAAATGCACCAATTTATTCAACTGATGTTAATACTTATTCTGGAAAAACTACTAATAAATTTGCTTGGCAGGTTGGTGGTGGTGCAAACTTTAAAACCACAGACATGTTAGATACTCAATTAGAATATATGTATGTTAATCGTGGTAAAGTTGAAACTCAAGCAAATTATAGCAGTTCTTACAGTGGGAAAACGGTTACTGCTCCAGCTATAGATGGCACGATGAAAGAACATGTGATAACTGTTGGTTTAAAAGTTAAATTCTAGTTTTCAGAACAATTAGCTAACATTATAATAATAAAGGAGTAATTTTATGACTGTATCATTAGTAGATTTACCATATTTTAAAAATAAAATAAATAGTAATTTTCCAATAGGATTTGTTCAAGATAAAGCTTTTGATATTCTCTCTGCTGCCCCAGATTCAGCAAGTGCTATTGTATTGCTTAATACCTATGCTAAGACAACGATTGGTCAAAGCAATATATTTATTGATTATAGTGTGCCACCTCCAGCGCTTGAAAAAATTATTCTACAAGTTGCGCCACCTGCACCTCTTCCAGCTGGAACAAATCCTAATGATGCTGCACAAGGCTTAGGGACTATTATTAATGCAGTGAAAGCTACTACAGCTCTAAATACTGCTAATATAGATGCGCTTCAAACAACAGTATCAGGAAACGTAGCTGATCTTACTAAAGCTAAAATAACAGTAGCTCAAAATGTAAATGATATATCTGGAATTAAAGTAGCCGTAGCTCAAAATGCTTTTGATACATCTGCAACTAAAACAGCGGTATCAGTAGTTCAAGCGACGGTCGCTCAAAATGGTCTTGATCTAGATACAACTAAAACAACGGTTGCTCAAAATGTTATTGATATAGCTGCAACTAAAACGAAAGTGCAGGCTGTAAGTGATCAAGTGGATAGCACTCTTACTCAAGTTACTCAAGCTTTAACAGACATAGGTTTGGTAGCAACTGGAGCTGGGTTTCAGTCTATAACTGCTCAAATAGCTTCTGGTAATCAACAACTTACGGCTCTAACTTCTGTAGTGCTTCAAAATCAATTAGATAATAAAGAAGTTCAACAAGGATTTGATCAAAAACTTACTGCTGCAATGGCTCTTTTTGTTGGTTATGAAGAAGCAAGTATAATTGAAGCTAAGAAGCAGCATTTACAAAATGAAGCAGTAGATTTTCTGTTTTTGAAATCTACTATAGAGAATAACAAAAAATTTGAAGTTGTAGACCAAGAGCTTACTGCTACAATGGCTCTTTTTGTTGCTCATGGAGAAGCAAATAGAATTGAAGCTGAGATGCAGCGTTTACATAGTGCAGCGGCAGATCTT
>CANDYO010000184.1 GCA_947424995.1 Rickettsiales bacterium
TAGAAGGCGCAAAAATCTTCTGCAGAATCCGTAGCTATATACTCACGTGCCAAAAACATGGCGTTAGTATTACGGATGCATTCAAGCTGCTATTTGAGGAAAAATTGCCACAGTTCTGTAGTAGCGGTGAATAGTTACGAAAATTTTTCCAACATTAACTGATAAGCAAGAATTACTTATTGCTCGTGCATCTACATTTATTTTAGGCTTTTTAGCAGTACTACTGTCTTTGCAAGGAGAAGGATTTCTTGAACTAATATGGTTAGCAGATAATTTTTGGCACCCCTTAATTTTGACGCCATTGATTGCTGGATTTTTAGGCTTTAAAATAAACTCTAAATCTTTTATGTTATCGACAATCATCGCATTATTTTTTACTTGCTTAAGCGCCTATATCGATGGTAAATTTTCAACCTTTAGTATATTATTCGGAGTTATAGGAAGTACTCTAGGACTTCTCGTCGGATATTTTTTTCAAGTAAATAAAAGAGCGCAAGCAGCTATAGCAATGTATACAAGTAAGTTAAACGCAATAAAAAATCGGATATATCTATCTATACTCCACTTATATAAAAGCTTTTTATAGTTTTATACCAATGTTCAGTAATAACTGAACATTTTTAAAGTAGATGCATCATCCCTATAAGTGTTCACCTTTTTGGTTACAAGGTTAGCAATAAAAAAGGTATACGTCATCCCGCTAGACCAAGGGATAAAGCTTTGCTTGGGGTCTATCCGGAGATCCATTCTAAATCAAGTGCCTGACGTAATCATAGATCCCTAAGATAGCTAAAAGTTGCTTGAGCTTGGAGGATGTGATGCAGAACCCTAACCTAAGTTAGTGAAATTTTACAATCCCTGGAAAGTTACCTGAGGCAACGCGACTGGGGATCTCAGGGAACTCTTACCTCTTAAGATCCTAGGGTCTAAGACTTCGTTCTTGCCCAAGATAATGTGAAAATCGGTATTAGTTATTGACATAAGATTACTTAAGCAACTCTTATACCTTGTTTTCTTGGAAACCTTATTGTTTTAAATTTCAAATCATATACCTGCTTTTCGCATAACGGTCGTTCGGTTATTTCTTTACATATCTGATCAATATCCTCAGAAGTCAGCTCTCCATAGCGAAGAAGTCCTAACAATGACTCATAATTTAGTTTATTGATTACCATAGCTCAACCTCCTTAAATCATTGCTCCATAATTTATACAATTACTCAGATCGTATAAAACTAACTATCAATTGAAGCAATGATTTCACTTCGATGAATTGTTATACCTTATTAATACTAAAAATTGCATTACGAAACAATACGGTAAAATTACTACAGTATTTTTTACAGTATTTTATGATTTATCATGTCATTAAATAGAATTTATAAAAGCGCTAAGGCTAACCATATAGAATATGATCTGTGTCGATTTTATTTTATATAATTATTGGTGGCTCTTGTAACTGCTGGAGTTGAGGTTTTACTTCTTTAATATATATACTTGCATACCTTAAATTAAACGTCACGTTATCAGTCCCTGTCATCAATACTTCATGATGGGCTAAAGAATTTCTACATCCTCTAAGCTGTCTTTTTATATCAACCGTTAGATTGACTTCATTATTAACAATCTCTTGTAATCCAGCCAATATAAACTCTAAAGACTTTCTAGTATAAAGATCTTGCGTGATGCTATTACACATCGTATCAAATGCATTATATTTTTGAGTATCCCTTATCACTCTTTCTTGACCAACAGCACCAAAATTTATTGTTGATAAAATTGTATATTTTCCATTAGCATCATCTTTAAAAACTGCCATTCTATAGGCTCTTTTTTGTATATCAGTTAAAGGTATAGCATCTAATTCTACAGAGCGTCTTCCTTGTCCTGAATCGAAGTGGACAACATCTTCAGTAAAACTACGTTGTACTTCTCTAAATAAATGCGGTACTGGTCTTAACATGTTAGACAAAATATCTATCGTTTGTATTTTTCTGGAATTTACTTCAGTTGCTTCTTTTGCATTAGGTTGCTGCTTTATAGCTACTAAATAATCTGCAAGAATTTTTGTATTACCAAGCGGTGGATCGTTTCTAAAATTTTGCACACCTGTATTTACTAGACATGTAATCTCTCCTAATATGTTTTTAATTGCTCTATTACCTAACAACTGTGGATTTATTTTTCTAATTTCAGTCTCAATTTCACGTCTGTAATCATTTCCTGCTGCTATATCATTATTTAAAATGATTCCAAGATTAGATAATCTTCCCATTAAATTAGTAATTATATTATCTGCAAGAACGGCTTGATCATTATTATCATGAATGGAACTAAGTTTATTTCTAATCTCTTCAAACGTCTTATCTTTAATATAACTAAAATGACGTAACATTAGATTATCGAAATCTGTATCCGATACATTATCAGCATGCGCTACCGTATGCATCACACCTGTTACTATATTTCTTAATATTGGCAAATCGTGAGCACGAATATCTTCTAATATCCCTACTACATTTGGAGGTACTAATACATCAAATATAGATCTGTCTTTATGTAAATATAAATTAAAATGAGTAAGGCTATTCCTTAGGCTTGATAACGCATCCAAATCATCTGAATTAAAAAATCTTTTAGCTGTATCAGTAAGATTTTTTTTTGTAAAACATTCTCCTATCTCAGTTAATAATCTACAAAAAGCAAATCTTTGTTTTTCATTATATAAATCAAAAGCTGTTCCAGTAGCTTGATCGATTAGAACCGATGACTTTTCTAGAGATATTTTAGTTCTATGAAAATTGGCTATTTTATAAAGATGCGGTAGATTTTTAGTGTTTCCATATTCTTCTCTACGTTGTTGTTTTAAGGCATCATCAGCTCCAAACTCTATATCAATGATTTGTCTTAACTTCGGTAGATCTTCACTCAATATATTATTAATAATGCCAGGCGTAATTTTTAGTCGTGGTAACTCACCATATTGTCCGCATATCCTTAAAAAATCCAAATCATACCAAATGCTTCTTTCTTCTATTCTTTTATAATTACGATACAAAGATAAAGGATCTATTTGTGAAGGAGCTACTCTAAAGTATAAATGGGATACGGATTTTGATAACATATATAAACTTCTAGCCCGCTGACCATCATCTTCATATCTCCCTATATCTCTTTCCATAATGGCAAGTCTGCGCATATTTTTTAGAGTTACTCTTACATCATTCCCATCTCTATCATTGCAATCAATAAATTCTTTTTCTATTAAATATTGGTTATGAGTATTTATATAACTAAAAACTTCTGTTCTTCTTGCTGTAATTTCGTTTGGAGTAGGAGATCCATCTGGATTAGGCATATTTTTATATTCCAATTATAAATGTTAATTTGTCTGTAGGTTGCGTTGTATATGACTCACTCGTAAATCACCCCCTACCCTCAAAAGCTCATAACTTAACTCCATTATTGGTTCCATATATATTTGAGAAAATGTCAATCAATTGACTCTTATAATTTACTTCTAGTTTTTGTTTTATATTACCTATATGATTCTCAACTGTTCTAGGTGATAAGTCTAAAATCTTACCTATTTCTTTCATAGTTCTATTTTTCATAAAAATTGAAATACAATCTAACTCTCTTGGAGTCAAATGGACTAAATCTCCTTTTTTATTAGTAAGATACAGGCTATTTTCATTATTAATTTTCTTTAGAAATTGATTTATATCTCGGTTCATTTCTTCCATATAATAAAGATCGAATTTATCAGCATATAGAGCTAATTTACTTTTATTACAATCATCTATTAGATCTATAGCTTTAACCCTAAAATAATCACAAAACTTTGTTAGAAGTGGAGAGTTTTGAAGAAAAAATTGCGACTTATCGTCAGAGTTTTTACTAAA
>CANDYO010000185.1 GCA_947424995.1 Rickettsiales bacterium
AACCAACAAAGCTACGATAATGATTGGGATAGCGCAACTGCTGTAGTAAATAAAGCAGAGAAGGTTTTTAATGACCATCAACAATCTATCGTAAACCAAATTGACTCAATGAGACAGGAGATTAAGTCGAAAGATACAGAAGTAACTCAGATTAAATCCCTAACCACGCAGCAAAATATTCTTAAGCAAAAATTGTCTCATGTAAGTATTAACTATTACAATCTCAACGAAACTATTTCGTTTGAGCAAGGTAAGTTAAATAGCTTGCAAAAGCAATCTCTTACTACAACTAAAAAAATGAATGAATTGTCTAGTCAACTCAACTCTATAGATCAAAGTATTAGTCATAAGGAAAAGCAAATCCAGTCAAGCTCTCTTATTCTCAAAGAGAGGGAAGTAGAAGCCGATAATAAGAAGTCTGAACTTGAGAATGCTCTATTTAAGATGAGTAATCTTGATAGGGCGAAAATAGCTTACGAGATGTTAATTACCGATAATGAAGAAGTTTTTCTCTTAATTGAAAAACTAGGTTTTTCGGTGGAGTGTTTAGCCTATATTGCGGTTACTAAGAATAATATGCAGGTTTTTGAATTATGCCTAGAAATGGGAGTTAATTTTGATAATTATCTAATATCGGAAAAAGGTCATTCTCTTGCTAATATGATTTTGCTCGGAGGAAATCAAGAGATGATTGCCGAAATGCTTGATTATCAAGGTGGCTCATTGACTAACTCAATAATGCAAGCTTGTACCAAGGGGTATATGGTTGCTATTGAAAAAATGTATCTACACGACAAAGCATTGTTTCAAAAAACTTATATCGGTACTTCTATTTTAGAAGCTGCGATATGGCAGAATAATAATGAATTAGTTTCTTATATAGCAGAAAACGATCCTAAAGTTATAGAGGGTAGAACTTGTAAAGGAGAAAGTTATTTTCATCTGGCATTAAGGTATGAGTGCCATGAGATTATACAAATTATTAGCAAAAATATAGATTTAAAAGAAGAGTGCGTGTCATTATGCCAGAATAATAATCACAAGGTTTTTGAAGAGATAATTAAGCACGATCTATTAAGTCAAAATGAATTAAAAGAAATCTTTAATTTGAGTATAAAAAACTACCGATCTGATTTTGCACAAGTTTGTCTTAAAGCTATTAAGGACGTATCGGCTTTCTTGACTGAGTCAATTATCAAACAAGATATAACCGTTACGGAGTATTTGACTGATATGCCTGATTTAAAAAGCTTGTTCATCTCCGATCAGATTGATAATGGAGTGCAAAATATGGGAGATGATATCCAAGATATTATTGATTAAAACTATCGGCGACCAATTAACATAAAATTACGGTGATTTTAAATGAAACAAAGAAACTTCAAAGAAGAGTATGAGCAAGCCCAGCGTGAATTAGCTAGCAATAGAGATAGTCTACAAATATTGCAAGGGAAGCGTTCAATTTTGCAAGGACAGAATAGCTCTTTGGAGCAATTGCAGAATATAGAGGATCAAATTAAATCAGTCACTTATCAATACTCCCAGATTTTACCTAGGTTTAATGATCTTCAACAACGGTTACCCCAAAAAATCGAAGAGGAGAAAAGTTTAATAAATATTCAAAAAGACTTAGATAATAAAATACTTACTGTTTCTAAAACAACAAACCAGACTAAAGAACTCTTTCTAAACCTTGATAGTATGCTGGCTAAATATAGTGAACTTAACTTAGTAAGTATCAATACCGAAACCATGTTAATAAAAGTTACTCCTGCTAAAGAGCTAATGCAAAATCCGGAGTTAGCCAAGAAAATATGCGAAGAACAAAGTATAAAGTCTTTTAATGAGGTTGTGGAAAAAATAGGCGATATTAACGTCGTTGATTCTAGTGGGATGACCTTGCTTATGTATGCATTAAAGCACGGTTTTTGGTATGGTGTTGAAAAGCTTTTATCTATGGATGCGGATGTAAGTATTGTTGATAGTAACGGCTGTAATGCTTTGATGTATGCTTGCAGCATGTCTCATTCTAAATACGTAAAAATTATAGCCGAAAAAACTAAAGATGTAAAAGTTACCTCTAAATTAGGTAATACTGCTTTGCATCATTTACTACAAGGTGCAAAGATATTATATGCGAATGATTTCGGTAGTGAAATCAATTATATCGGTGATGGGGGTACTATAGTAGGTGAGGGCAACGAAGTCACACTAAACATCGGTACGGTTACTAGTATAGAAACAGACGGCGACAAGAATGCAATAAATAGTATAGTAATGGGTTCTAGGCCGAAGGATGGATTTAACATACATGAACAGAAAATTTTAAATATTATAAAAATTCTGACCGATGCCGGAGCTGATATTAATTATATTAATGATGTGGGACTTTCTCCGCTTTTCTTGTCTATGAAAGCGCAAAATAGATACCTAAGTAATAAGTTGGTTGAAACATATCCGGTTTCACTCGAAATTCATAAGAATATGACAGATCAATCAGGTATGAAAATGATTGTGTATTCTCTAGGAGATCCTAAGTTACTAAAACTAATGTTAGATCTAGGGTTGGACGTAAATACGACAAATGCAAATCAAAGTGCGCCTTCCTTATTACAGCAAGCCCTCTCAAACAGTTTGTTCGATGCAAGCAAAATATTGCTCGAATCAGGAGCGAATGTAAAATATTTAGATAATAACGGCAATAGCTGTTGGCATTATTTAGTTCAACATCACTCTCCAAATCATAGTGATGTAGCAAAGCTTGCTAAACTGTTATTACAGTATAATAATGAGATTAATTGCCGAGATAGTGCCGGAGCGACGCCGTTTTATGTCGCATGTACAAAGGGCGATGTTCAAATGATGATAGAACTAAAGAATCTTGGAGCGGATATCAATATACCAAACAAAGCCGGTTTTCATCCGATATATGCAGCTATTCATAACGGTCATACGGTCGTAGTATCAGAGCTGCTAAAGTGGGGAATTAATATTGATTGTAAGGTCGGCGGTTATACGCCTTTGCAATATTATTGTGAACTACCAAATAATAAAGTTGAAGTAGTAAAATTCTTATTAGACTCCGGTGCAAGAACAGATCATTTCGGTACAAATGGTATGACGCCTTTTCATATTGCCGCTTTTAAAGGCGATTTGGCAATAGTTAAATTATTGTTTGAAAAAGGTGAGTTAAACGTTGATTTAAAATCCTTGGGAAATAACGACTGCACTGCTTTATGGCTTGCTGCCCAGGAAGGAAAAATAGAAACGGTAAAATGGCTAACCCAGCAAGGAGCAAACCTAGATTCTGCAAGAATGATTGACGGTAGGAGCATTATACATGCTGCGATTTATAAAGGGCATTTCGAAGTAATTAAGCATTTACTAGAAAAAGGAGCTAATGTAAATCAACCTAATAAAGCCGGGTTCACGCCAATTTATGCCGCCTGTGAAAAAGCTAACTTTGATATTATCAAACTATTGATTGATAATGGGGCTAATGTAAATATTTGCGGCGAGAGTGGCGACTCGCCGATAGGAGTGGCAAGTAATTTTGCCGGAGTGGAAGTTATAGATCTTTTGGTAAAATCAGGAGCTAAACTTGACGTTTTATATGGAACTGGTTGCACTGTGGTGCATGAGGCATTTTACGGTGGTAATTTAGCGGTTATAAAATATATAATGGCTCAAGGATTGCCTGTTAATGTTAAGTGTAAGGAGGGTAAGTTGCCTTTGCAATATTTACTTGAAACTAAGCTTGTATCTAAAGAAATTAAAGCGAATATAGTCAAAGAGTTAAAGTTAGCTTTAAGCGAGCACGGTATTGATGCTATTTATATTACTAAAGAACTATCTAATGAGGTATTTGAGCTTTTAGG
>CANDYO010000186.1 GCA_947424995.1 Rickettsiales bacterium
CAATAATTTTTAGCTGTTTTTAAACAATTCCTAGAGTATTTGATATAAAGCACTGTAATTCAAAGTTGCAACTAAAAGAATGTTATAATGTAAAAGTAGTTAAATCAAAAAAATCTGGGATTCCGGTGTAGAACCCCAAATAGGAATTGGCATGCAAACAAACAATTGTCGCATAATAAACCTTATGGTAAATGAATGCGAATAATATCTATAATTTTCTGATTTCCTCTTCACTTAATCCTGTAATTTTTACAATTGATTTAATTTCCATTCCTTCAGCCAATAAATTATGAGCAATCTCTTGATTTCTTGTCATAACTTTTTCTAATTTATCTAAATCAGCTTTAAACTTTTGAATATCTTCTTGTTTTTTTAACATTCATTTCTCTACAATTTTAATTATAACTGTTATAATCATACCTTCATACAATAGCTAGTGACATCTAAATTCTCATGTACTGCTTCCACTCGCTTAGCACAAAATGCCAGACCTATAGCCAACACTGACTCAACGTTACGCTGTTTAAAAATTTGAAAATATTTCTTATCCTTGATTTGCTCAAGAGCCTCTTTAGCCTTGCTTGGCAAAAGATCCACTTTATCTATCGTTTTAAATTCTAAAATTATCCCTCTTTGCTGCGGATTTCTTGGAATGAAAATAATATCATACCTACCATTTCCCGCCTCTTTATTTGAGTTAATTTCATATTTTCCTCTAAGACCGACAAGCAAACCTAGCATAAACACATGAAACACTCGTTCTGGCGTATTCTTACCAAAATCAAAGTAACTACCAGACTCTCTGATATATTCAGCTATATGTTCTTTAAACCCACTTATATCACCTTGCTCTAACGTCGCAAGTAGTTCATTATAATAATTTGATGCCTGATTTGATAGCATGAACCATTTTTTTACCATTTGCACATAAATACTCATTACTTCCTTATTTGGAATCGCGATTATTGCAAATAATTGTCCATTATCATCAAGTTCACTAGAAACTACATTTAAATAACCAGTATGAACTAGCAAAGTCCAAATAGCATTTTCATCGTTTTCAAGATAGCCAAAAGTAAGATTATCGCTTAATTCTTGTCGTTGTGTTTTACCTTGAATAAGCTCTTCAAACCTTATTTTAACACTTGGTTTGGCATCTTCTACCATACGGTACACCAAAGCATTATCAGAAGTATTTACCCAATAAGGACTTAAAATTCCATCATTTTTAAGGCAATTAATAATCGACCATGGATTATAAACTCGGTATTCTCCAATTTGATAACCATTATACCATTCACAAATTGGCTCGATAGGAATAGAGCCGTCACCAGGTAATATTGACTTTACTTCTTCTTCAGTAAAACCAAAATATTGACCATAATGCTTTCTTAGTAAAGAATACACTTCCAAATTATTTACTCCAGAAAACAAACTCTCCTTTGCAACTCTAGTAATTCCAGTAATAACAGCTTTACCAAGCTCATTATTATCTTTAAGAGCTTCTCCCAGCACTATACGCATAAAGCCTATCATTTCCTTATAATAGCCTTCTGCATAAGCACTATGAATAGGTGTATCATATTCATCAATCAACAGAATCGGTAACTGGTTATATTTTTTCTTAGTATATAGAGTCAAGTTAGCTATAGCATAACTTATCTCAGCTGAATCTTCTGTTGTTTTATTACGTATTCTTTCAAATTTTGCTTTTTCAGGTTCTGACAATGCATTACCATCAAGTAAATAAGCATGTTCTTCATATAGCTTACTTAATAACTCTCTAATAGCCGCATATGCATCTAAAAAGTTAGTATGCTTGATGCCTTTAAAACTAACAAAAATTACTGGATACTTATTTTGATGTTTTTGACAAAATTCTTCATTATCGTTAATTGCTAATCCTGCAAATAAATTTTCTTTTTCATACTGCAAAAATTGCTGTAGCATGGACATGTTCATTGTCTTTCCGAATCTTCTAGGTCGCGTAATAACGATCACTTTTGCGCTATCTTCTACTATCTCTTTAATAAATAGTGTTTTATCAATAAATTGATAACTACCTTGTATAAGCTCTTTAAAGCTACTAATTCCTACTGGAAAATGCATACTCAATCCTTCTGTAATAATAATTATATATATAATAGTATTTTTTCTTTAAAGAAGCTAGTTTTGTTTAATTTTTTAAAATCTTAAAATTACGCATCTCAAGAATATTGACTGTGATATAGAGCTTAAACAATGGACCTGATAATCCTTATGAATCAAGTTTTAAAGCGTCTAATTATCTTATATAAATTGATGTATCTTTTTAAGTGGTAATGCTAAATATATCGATCCTTTTTCTTAAAAATAAAAGGAGACTCAAATTGTTGTTATTCATCAGATAAAAGATAGGCTAGGATAAGTAATATTAAATTACAAGGTCTAATTTATAAAAATGCTAAATAGGATAGTATATTAGAATATACTTGTTCGTTTTACAAAATCAGAACCAGAGGGTCGTTTTTATATATTCTCTAATACTAAGACATACTTGATTCATAACTCTATAGTACACTCGCCTATTGATATTATATAATATGCTTTAAAAGCGGAACTTAGCTAATTTCACTAATCATTTTCCGCTTACTTTAAAAACCAAACAACCTAATCTGCATTCATATCTCCACTAAGCTGAACTATACTTTCAATTTCATTATTTGTCAGCACTCCAGTATTGCTATCTGTAAAAGTTTTTATTGAATTAACTTGACTGCATGGAACAGAGCATAACATAGCTTGAGCATAGAGTGCAAAGTAACCTGAATAACTACTTTTACTCCATTCACTAATTGATATACCTCCTTGTAAAGTACATCCTCTATCAAGTGCCGGTTGAACTGCACCTTCGATAAAAGTCGACAATAGGCCAGGTGTAGATGCTTGAGTCTGGGTTATAACACAATAATTCATAATTTTTCTCCTTAAATAAAGGTTAGATAAGGTTAAATGTGTCACTGCATTTATAAATTATAACCTCAATTTCATTTAACTACTCTTTTAAACGAGCGTCAATCTGTTTTCTTGTTTTAACAATGGCTTTGAAACTGTATCTATTCCAGTAAGCATAGCAATAGCAGCTATTTTACCGATTCATGGAATAGTTTGTAAGTTATCATAAGTTAGCTGATGTTTCTCAGAAGACTGCTTTATTTGTTATAAAAGAATTTAGGTTACAAAAGTCAGAAGCTCTTCAAATCCTTACGTAGCATCTAGGTTGTGTTTATCAAAGCGAGAATGCCATATAATATCCATCGCATTTGTATATAAAGAAAATTAAGGCTCTTTGGGAAGTAAAAACAATATCAACAATTTTAGATATTTGTATTGCTGTTCAAACTTCCTAAAAATAAGCTATCTAAGGTTATTGATAATTCACCAATACTCCGATCTTCTGTGTTTTCTGTATTATTGTTTCCATTATCTATTAAAAGAGAATAAGGATTTTCTAAAGAGTCGTCTACTAACCTAGTTGTCGTTAAATCAATAGTAAGATCATCAAATCCTGTTTCTTTTATTCCAAGCTGAGCATTAATACTACCATCTAACTCTGTTATAGGCATAACTGCATGATAATGCCCTACTTTATCACCTTCACTATTTTCTGCTTCTGTAAATAAAACTCTAAAAGTTTGATTTTCATCAATATCCAAAGTGTTATCGCTTAAAGATCCATTGGACCTTATTAATTGTCTTTGGTGGTGGTTATATAAAATAACGTTGGTATTAGTTAGTGATGCGAATAATATGATTTCACCACTATTCCCGAAAGT
>CANDYO010000187.1 GCA_947424995.1 Rickettsiales bacterium
AAACAGGTCATTGAGTGTTCTAACAGCAGTTTTAGAGCCGCCAACTGAATTAATAATACCTAGCATGTCGGTAAACGTTGAAGAAATAGATTCTAAACTATCTTGAGCTGTTTTAGCAATATTTGCACTATATCCTATAGAAGCTAAAACTTTACTCGAAACTTTAGCTCTGTCGCCAAGATTTTGACCTAAAAAACTGCTAACAACATCATTATTAGCCTTTAAACCTGTACTTAGACTCAAACCATTAACTCCTACGCCTTTTCTCCCAAGAGAAATAGCAATAGGGGCAGAGTTTACAACTGGGTTTTTAAGTGTTATGCCACTCATATGATTATTACCAAATAATTTTTACTAGTTATTTTCCTATCTTTAGCTATAAATTACATTTTATTATTAATCTTTTCTAGGAATAATAATGCTTTGTGTCAATTAGTTACATGGATTTAATGATAATTTATAGTCATGGGAAGCAAATCAAGTGCTTGATAAGTAAGAAGTACATAATGATTCTAATCTAAATAAGAAAAATTTCCAATTAATTCGGACTCAAGTTGCTGTAATGAAGGTAGGTTTTCAGGATGTTCAAACCAAGGTAAAGCTTCTTGAAAATTAGCCTGAGCTAAATCGACGGCTGTTTTCCCTTCATTATTCGGGGTTTGAGGATTTACTGATTTAGCTAATAAGTACTTTGTAACCTTTAACTTGTCTGCAGGATCTGCTTTGCTATCTTCCCATAATACTTCATGCAATAGAGTATTACCAATATTACTGGTAGTATTTATAGATGCACCATGATCAAAAAGTATTTTCATAATTAGAATATTACTCAGAAAAGCAGCCATATGGATTGGTTGCTCACCGCTAAAGCAGGCTTTATTAACGTCAGCATTATGTTTTATTAGAAACTTTATAATAGATAAATTCTCAGTTTCCACTGCGTGATATAATGGTGTAAATTGCTTATAATTAGACTTATTTACTTCAGCGCCGTGTTCAACTAGTTCTTGTACTACGCTCAAGTTTTCATTGTATATTGCAGCCTGCAGGGCAGTTCTACCATCAGATTCTCGGGCAGCATTAACATCGGCTTGTTTGTTAATTAACCATTTCACTATTTCTAGGTGACCTTGCTGCGATGCTAACCATAAAGCAGTATACTTATCAGTATTAGAAGTTTTATAATCAATAGCTGGTATTTTAGATATTAAAATTTTCATTACGTCTAAATGCCCTTCAAAACTAGCAAAATGCCATGGATATACGCCAGTATTATCTGGAATATTAGCATTAGCACCATTGTTTAGTAAATAATCAATAATTCCTAAACTAACTGTTTGACCACTATAACCTACTGAATAGTAAAGAGGAGTAATGTTAGTATTGAGGGTAACTTGGTTAATGTCACCATTATTGGCAAACAGAATCTTGATTACTTGCATATGGCCATTATGAATTGCTCCATGGATTGGGTAATACCCTGATTTATTTGGAATGTTAATGTCAGCATTGTTAGCAAGTAATAGCTCGACCATATCTTGCATACCTTGTAGGGCTGAGTAATATAATGCGGTAAGACCATCATTACTTCTGGCATTAATATTAATATTTTTGGCCAAAATAATTTTTGCCACACTAACGTCACCCAAATTAACTGCCCAGTGTAGCAATGTTAGCCCACTGGTATCTACCAAATCTAACTTAGCTCCCATGGTAATTAATTCTTTGGTTACCTGTAGATGCTTTTTTTGCATAGCTATATGTAACGGTGGCATAGCAGTATCTTCTCTGACAGCGTTGATATCAGCCGAGCGACTTATTAAAAGCTGAACTAACCCTAAATCATTGTTTTGAGCCGCAAGCCAAAGAGGGGTAATTTGATGTAGCGCAGAGGATTTCACGTTAACATCAGTAGGCTCATAAGTTGTAATCAACTTAGTAAGCGAGTCAAAACCTTGCAATACCGAAGTATGCAAAGGGTAGACACCTGTATTATCAGGGACATTAATATTGGCGTTTTTAGCCAGTAAAAATCGTACCATTGCTTCTTCATTGTTTGAAACAGCCCAGTGAATGGGAGTGATGCCAGCACTATTTTTATCATTAACTGAAAGCCCTTTTTCTAGCAACGAATTAATTATATCAGTATCTCCCATGGCTAAAGATAAAAGCAAAATATTATTGCCACTAGAATCAATAACATTAATATCTGCCCCATTTTGTAATAATTCTTTGACAGCAAGGTTATGTTTTTGCGATATAGCTGCTTGCAGTGGGGATACTCCGATAACTGGAGTAAGATTTACATTAGCATTATGGTCTAGTAAATATTTAATTATTGGCAATTTACCATCACGAGCAGCAAACCAAAGCGGAGTGAACTGGTTATTGTCAGCAGATTTTTGGTTTATATCACTATGAGGAGTTAGTAATTCTATCATTGGCAATGAATCATTATGTACAGCGCAGTGTAATGGATAGCCACCATGTTTATTATGAACATCAGTGCTGACTCCTTGGGATAATAATTTGTTAAATAAGACTTCATCTTTTTCTACCATCTTCCAATGATGAAAAGCATTGCGCCCATCAAGATCAATGGTATTAACGTCAACTCCTCTATCGATTAATTCTTGTACCACAGTTTGTTGGCCCTGAACCATGGCTATATGTAGAGGCGTCATACCAGTATCAGTTCTTGGTATATTTAAATCAGCTCCCCTGTCTGCAAGTAGTTTTAATATTTCTACTTTTCCATCTTGAGCCGCAAGCCATAAAGGAGTTACTCCGCTATCACCCGAAGTTTTTGCATTTATATCAAGTCCTCTATCAATTAGACATTGGATTATCAGTTCAGTCTTTTTGTAGGAAGTCGGATTAAAGGAATTGGCGTCAATATCCTGTGTTACTGCGCCAATACTTACATTCGCATTTATAGTTAATGTTGTAGAATGATTGCCAGTTTTGATGCTTCCTATCCATTCTGTATTAATCACATAATCTTCATCTGCAATTAATAAAGAATTTTGATCAGGAACACCTTGTAATTCAGCGTTTAATTCACTTCCAAAAGTTACCTTATTACCACCGGAAGCTATCAGAAAATGAAGAGCATTACCTCCTTCATGACCATCAATACCAATCGTACTTGGTACGTTATGATGAATATCTACTGTTTTTTCTGCTATTATCTTTATATAACTTATGTGAGGAAGTGCTGCGCAATTTATCAAAGCGTTAGCTCCTTTTTTATCTACAATATTAACATCTGCTCCCATTTTTAACAATTTATCAACCCCGTAATAAAAACCGTTATTGATAGAGTGCATTAAGAGTGTTTTACCGTCTTTGTCCTGAAAATTTATGTTAGTGATTTTATCTATTGCTTTGTCAAATTCCTCCCTGTGATTCATTGTGCAAGCTTTTTTTAAAATATCAGTATGCATCAATTCTTCAGGCGGTAATATTTCTGTTAGAACCTGTGTTTGGTTTAGATTCAATCCCTCATTTGCACTGAATCCATTTAGCAAAACCATTATATCTATAAAGGCTTCTTCGTAATTATGAATTATATTTTGGATAGTTTGATATTGTTTTTCTAGATTGAAAATTTTTTGTTTTAAAGAATCATCATTAGCACTTAGCTGATTTAGTTCGCTTGTAAATTGAGTTGACTGGTTCTTTAGCTCCATCAACTTAGCCGTGATGTCCAAAATTTCAATATTTATAGATTCTATTTGGGTGCTAACATTTACAGTATTGAGGACTTGCTGCTTTTGAACATTCAAATGATCTAATTTGTGCTGATGATC
>CANDYO010000188.1 GCA_947424995.1 Rickettsiales bacterium
ATAACTGTATTTTTACCTTCGTCAGCCTTAACAATTTTATGTTCGCTGCGATGACATGCCTCAAGTCTAGAAGTAAGAGCTCCCCCAAGAGTTAATACTTGTCCTGGAATAAATATAACTCCTTGTTTACTTAGATCTTTTACTACTTTAAGGCCAGCTTCTCCTAAAGGAATAGCAATATTATGAGCTGCTAAAAATAGAGTGTTAGGTTTTATTAAATGGTAATTCGAGTTTTCTATTTCTCTACCAACGGCTGTAGATAAAATTACTCCAGTTTCTTTAAGAGCTTCATCAGTATAAGCTCCATCAACAGCTTCTATAACTTGCCAAAATTCAGGAATTACTTGGTATCCACCATCTATTAAGCCGACTAATTTATCGCCAAGGTTTACTTTGATGTTTTTGCCAGTCTTAGTAATAATTGTAAAATGACCGCTGCTATCGTAGCTATATCCTTCTAAATCAAGTTTATCTAAGTCAGCTTCTTCATTTATTTTTACTATTGAATCTAATTTATACTGAAGATCACATATTCTTATATGCTGAAAATTTTTAGCTCTCAAATGTTCAACTATAACTTCTCCTAATGCTCCAGCAGAGCCAACAAAAGTAATGCTAGTTGTTTCTGGTTCAAAAGAACAAAGATTATTATCTATACATGCTTGCCATCCTGCTAGAATTCCACTTACCGTGTAGGCAACTTTACCACTACAACCGCCAGCGTTAGCATTTAAACATAAAACTTGAGGAGTAAATTGGTTAAGTATGTCTGCTATTTTAGCAAAGCGACCAAAGTCTGGAGTAAGATTAATATCGCCTTTATTTAAGACAACTTGTTCTATTACTTCGCCATTCATATTAATTTTATTAGCTGCTTCTGTACCGTTTAAAAAATTACCTACTTTCTTAAAGATTGTTTCTGCGGTTTGATCAAATTTGGTATTTTTTATATCTTTGAGTATTTCTTCTATTTCTTGAGTTTCAGGCAAAATCATGCATCTAGCGCCTCTAATTTTCAAATCTAAATACTCATTTGGCAGCTTGTAGCCGATATCAATGTTATGCTGTAGTTCATTTTCTGCTTGTAAATATTGAACTACTTGATTATTTGATCTATCAATTAAATTATTTAATGCTCCGTCTTCGATAGCTTTATTAATAACTGCGTGTTTCATATGGCTTTCAGCAATTGCTAAAAAATTCACAGATTTAATTGCTCTTTTGGTAGCTTCTTCTTTATTGTCTAAATATTTGGCTAGTCTAGATCCACCGTAAGCAAAATTATTTTTGAGTGATAAGGCTAGTTCAGTGGGGTCTGTTTTGGCAAGATTGCCGTCCTGAACCGGAATGTTATTATTGATATTGTTAGGATCTTTGTAGCAAGCGATATATACTGTTGCAACATTTGAAACTTCTATTTGGTAGGTAAGAAATTTTTCGGTTACATATTTCGTAAATGGAATCATAATTTTTATTCACTCATACAATATTAAAATATTTTAATTAAATATTTTCAACTCACTTCTTTTAATTAATACTATTGAAATATAATTTTGTAAAGTAAATTTCACTATTATGCTTCACTTACTGGTTTATAGCTTCGTTTAATAAAAAATATTGCAATTTTGTATTAAGAGCCGAGCAAATTTTAATGGATCAATTAATAATAACAAAAAGCAAGCCTAATAAGTTTATTGGAATTTGCGTTGAAGGTCATATAATATCCATGCTCATAGAGTCAATGATTTTATAGCTTTAGTTATACAAACTATTCATTAGCTTATATTTATGCAAAAAAAATAACTTTGTGATCTATATCAAGTGTTCTTTTCTCTATTGGTTGTATGTTATAAAAGCTTTAGTCCTAAGTTATAAGCTTAAGAGATTGGTTTAAATGACAGAGAAAATAGATCTATATAGAAAAATAATTAACAAGCTTGAGTTTGAGCCTAGTCTTGATGAGTCTAGTATCAGTATTGCTGTTAAGGATAATGGCATTGTTATCTTAGGTGGAGAAGTTCCAAGTTATGCTGAAAAATGTATTGCTGAAGAAGCTATTCAAGCAATTAAAGGAGTTAAGGGAGTGGTTGATGAGTTAAAGGTGAATTTAGCTACTCCATTTGCTAAAAGTGATCTTGATATCGCGAGTAATGCTCTTGATGTTTTAAAGTGGAATTTTTTTGTACCGGAAGAGCAAATAAAGCTAGTGGTTGAAAACGGTGCTTTAATTCTATCAGGAGAAGTAGATGAGTGTTATCAGAGGGACCATGCTGAAAGAGCTGTACAAAATATAGTTGGACTTGTCGGTGTGGTAAATAATATTAGCTTAAGAGCTAAGATTCCTGTATTAGGAGTTAAAAAAGTTAGCTCTCAATTAAAAGTTAGAAAATAGCTTATGTAAAAATTACCTACACCAGATGAAGAAGATTTCTTTCGTGTAGGTAGCGAAAAAAAGGAACAAATGGTTGCGTTGATAAAACTCAACTTTAACAAGCATAAAATTAGGAGTTTGTTATGAAAGAAGAACAAATATTTGTTAAGCCTATTGCCGAAAAACTTAGTTCAATCGCTGGTTATTCTGGAACAATCTATATAATAACATTAACTTTATCAATATGTTATAATATTGGCTATTTAAAGCAAATTAACCCCCAGATTATCGATTTAATTGAATTAAGTGACTATATTAACGATACTATTCATAATATTTGGTTCTTTTTAATTGGAGCATTAGTATTTTTCATAGGGTCATTAGATTCAGTTAAAGCAAAAGCAGAAGAAGAGTTTAATAAAATTCTTCTGTTTGGAATTTTTGCTTTTATTATTAGTGTGCATTATTTGCTAAAAGGCATTTATGATAGTAAGTTTTGGCCAATGATGAAAAAATTATTGGATGAAGATTATGATCCGTCGTTAACTCTTTACTTGTACCTAGTAATAATGATTGTTGGCATTGTGGCTATCTATTGTTTGATGGCAGCCAAAATAGTTAATAATGGAAAGAAAAATGCTGTTTCGGCAAGTATTGCTCCAATTTTAATCTTCTTTACACTTGTTCTAATGCCATATATTGGAGGAATGTCTCAAGGATATATTGAAAATAAATATTTAACTAAAGAAGATTACCAAGCTGCTCATCCTGTTAATATTCGCCTAGCTTCAGGTGACGAGATCCTTAAAGATGTTTATATTGTAAAAGAACTTAGTAAAGGTCTTGTCATTCGTCAATTCAACCATGGTGAAGAAAACGATACTTTTCGCTTCGTAAATTGGGCATATATTAAATCAGTAACTTATAAAAGAGTGGAAAAACTATTATCACCAACTTAAATAAATTCTAACTTATTTTTTAATAATTTTATAAATTAATATGGAGGTTATCATGAATATAAAATCAACAATCGATACTGCTAAGGAAATGATTTTAGATGCCGCAATAACTAGTAAAATAAAAGCAAAATATTTAACGGAGGAAATGATGAACGAATCAAAGACTGTTTTACAAGAAGGTAATGTATACTTCTTTCTATGGACAAAAGTAGAACATGATGAAGTAGTTGATTTAGGAGGCGCTCAACATGCCATAAAAACTAACTATGAGTCATCGGTACGAAGCATACGGGCATAAGAGTTTCTTTGGTTATGTTATCTTCATTACGAGTAACTAGTCTCTCCGTCAAAAATCAATTTTATAACAAAAAATTAGGTGGTAATTTTTTATAAATTCCACCTTTTTTATTTCTAAATGCGATTCTATCAAATTTTTCTTTAAATTTGTTTTGAAGTTGGTATTTATAGCCA
>CANDYO010000189.1 GCA_947424995.1 Rickettsiales bacterium
GCGCAAGTATCATGATGACAACGGCTGCAAATAGCCAATCCTCGGTCGATAGCTTGCTCCCGTGATGTAGGGCCTAGGTCCTACATCGATCCCTCTTAAATAACATTATAACATATTTTTTACTTACAATCCTCGGAGCTAGGCAAAGCCTAGCTTTCGGGGATCTATAAAAAATAAAAATGACTGCAGCTTATTCAGTTTGTTAAAGTAATAAATTTATAGTTGGATCCCCGGAGACCAAGCAAAGCTTGGTCCCGAGGATGACGCAAAGCTCAAGCTTATACAAAAAATATAAAAGTATATATAGGCCATCTTATAAAAATTATTTTACTTTAACCTCTTTTATCTTCTGTACTCTGATGCTGTAATTGTTGATCTTCAATAATATAACTATCACATATACCAATCTTTCTTAGAAAATTTTCATCATGCGAAATAACAATCATAGCGCCTGGATAATTCTGCAGTACCTCAATTACATGTTGGCGGGTTTCAATATCTAAATTATTGGTAATTTCGTCCAAGATAAGCAATCTAGGAGTTTTAGCTGCAATTTGAGCTAGACTAAGTCTTGCCTTTTCTCCACCTGACAATGCGCAAACTTTAGTATTTACTTCCTCGTTTTTGCGAAATAAAAAATCATTCAAATGTCGACGCTTATCTGCTATATCTATTGTTTCTAAAACTGTCAGATTAGGATCAAGGGTAGAGTAATGCTGGTCAAGATAGCCGATATCTTTAGTCACATACCAATTGCCAGTTTTTAAGATAGTAGCGCTATTTAATATTGCTTTAATCAATGTCGTTTTACCACTAGCGTTATCCCCCTTAATCGCTATCGCCTGTTTTGAACCAAGCTCTAAATTTATATTATGCAAAATTGGTTCCAAGTAACCAACAGAAGCATTTTGAATGGAAACGACAGATCTATCACCAATATCAGCGTTACTCAATGAAAATTTTGGCATAATAACTTCAGGTAATCTTAGATTCGCAAGCTTATCCATCAAATCTTGTTTTTTATGATCTATAGCTGACTTCTTATTTCCTGCTGTTTCTTGAGCTTTCATAGCCTTAGCATAACCTGTAATAGTAGGCCATTTGCGTTGATCTATAGATTTTTGCCCCTTTTGTTTGCTTTTAGCAGCTCTAATTTGCTCTTGCATTAGATCTTGATGCATATTTTTTTTATGACGCTCAAGCCTTGATAATTCAGTTTCCATTGAATGTCGTTTAGATTTAATTTCATCCATATAATCATTATAATGTCCAAAAAATATGGCGATTTTACCCTGATTGATATGCCAAAATCTATCAATAGAATTTTGTAATAATTCAATATCATGCGAAATAATAATTAATGTTCCTGGAAAAGATTTGAGGCTACGTACTAATGACTTACGATTTTTTAGGTCTAAATGATTAGTTGGTTCATCAAGAAGTAAAATATCTGGATCCTCTGTTAGCGCTCTTGTTAAAGCTGCATTGAAACGCTGTCCACCACTTAAATCATTATATTCTTCAATTATTTGTGGGATATAACCTATTTTGATACCTGACCATATGTTCTTGATCATTTGTAGCAAAGAAGTCTTTCCACTACCATTTCGTCCAATAATAGCAATATGATCGCCATAATTGATAGTGGCATTAAAATCGGTGAAACAAGTTTTATGAGGAAATTCTAAGCTGAGATTGCTTAAGGCTAAAGGTTTATGACTCATGATTATCTCTTAAAAATACATTAATGGGAAGTTATATTCTTGCCCTATAATGGGCGATTTTAAGAGGTTATTTTCATTGGTTCGGTTTCCTACGTTCAATTAATAATAGTATAATAGCATATTTTGCAGCAATATCAAGCTAGGAACTTCTGATCCGCAGGTAAGGTTAGGTAGACTATTTTTTTACTAATCCAAGCCCTCTACCTTTATGACGCTTTACTACGCCTAAAAGTAAAATTTTCTGAGCTTGCTGAGTGGTAAGCGTTTCATTAATTGGCGCTCCATTTATATAATCCTGAACAAGAGGTAGAGACATTGGTTTAGTCTCATAAAACACTAGGACCATCTTAATGGCAAAAGGTTTATATGGTTCACCTTCATCTATAAAATAGTTATCTATATCATCTTTGATATTTTCTCCCGTAATATCCTCGCTTAATGTTGTAATGTCTTCACTTAATATTGTGCCGTCAAATACATTAGTTCCATGTATATCATAGTGAATATCGTGCACTTTAGTTGCAATTTGCGCTGCTTCAAATTTAGCTTCTGCAGTTAAACTAAAACTCAATGTAATTATGACGCAAAACATAACATACTTAAGTTTTATAATATTTTTATCATATATTTTTATCATACTATTTTACCTAAATTACTAAAATTCAAATACCTTACTAATAAACATATTCAATCTTGTTGTAGATTTAACATATGTATTATCAATTACAATATTTCTGGTACAAGGATGAGCAACTTCCATGCTTAGATTTATTTTATTAGCTAATTTAAATCTTATCCCAGCCCCGAGTGATTCAAGCTGAGAAACGTTAGTATTTGCGTATATTTGATTAACATACCCTGCATCACCATATAGATATGGTTGAATTTCATGGATATAAAATTCATCTAGTTCTTTTGTATAACGCAATTCAAGTAATCCAGCTCGCATTTTTGTCCCTTGTAAAGTTGCGAAATCATAACCTCTACCAAAATCATTACCACCAAAATAGGCCTGCTCATCAATTGGCAAGTTATCAGCTGAATTATGGATAGTAAGATGGAGAAAAGCACTAAATCCTACTGCAATTGGCTGATCTCTATAATAATTTAATATCGTGTTATTGAAATGTTGATTCGGTAAATTAGGAGGTTGATCAATATAGTTTTCATAGGTTCCATTTAAGCCATATGTAAAATTTGATTGAAATAAATTACGCCCATCTAATCTATCCTGAAATAAATAATTTAGTCCAATCTCACTAGACCAATATTTTTGCACTGTATATTTCTGCGATATATTATTATTAACTTGATACTGTTCCGAAGTTAGGTAATCAGTACCAACTTCGATAGATAAATCTTGATCAGCTCTCAGTAATAATTGCTGACTTAAAGATAAGCCTACACTATTAGATTTTCCGTTTGGTGTTGTTACTGATTGATTATTTGATCCATTATTTTCATTATGATCTACTTTCAAATGCGCTGCTGTTCCATGAGAATTTAAAATATAATTATAACTTGCACCTACATCACTAAAGCGATCCGGATGATCTGTAGTGGCTCCATTTAAGGCTATTGAATCACCATCTGCAAAAGGGGTGAATACTTGAGCAAAAACAGTAGCTTGATATTTACCTAGATTATCTAGCCCTGTATTATCCGCTCCAGCTGTAACTAGTCCCTTATTTTTAGTAGCGTGAATAATCAAAGTACAAGAATCTTCATCATTTTTATCAGTAACCAATCGGTACTGAATTTTAATACCAGGGATTTTTTTGATTAATCCTAAATATTTTTGTAGGTTAAGTGTTTTTGCGGAATCAGTGCTAATTATATTATCAGTATATTCTCTAATTAATGCATTATCTTTAGCATCACCCAATATCGTTACCTTAGTAATAGTTCTTACTTTAATATCAAATTTTAAAATTGAGGCTGACATGGCAACTTTATCGATAGTAATTTGTGGAGGAAAATAGCCATTAATTACAAAGCTTTCAGTAATGCTAGCTTCAATTTGCTTTACTAAATTGTAACTGATTTTTTTGCCCATATATTT
>CANDYO010000190.1 GCA_947424995.1 Rickettsiales bacterium
ATGTAAATGATAGGATTAAAAAGCAAAATTTACGTGGTATAAATCTATTTCGTGCAGCTGAAACGCAACCTGGATTGGTTGAGGAAAGCAATAAAACGCAGTCAACAGAAGTAGATAAAATACGTCAAAAGGTGCAAAAAGAATTACATTCAAAAAAAGAAATAGTTGATGTTAATTCTATAATTAAACTTAAACCTTCTAAGCCAATTGTTCGTCAAAAATAGAAAAGTAAATTTGTGCTATATTGAAATTTATAGGAAATTTAAATGAAAGATGCTAACACTGCAAATATAGTTCAAGCTAAAGTTGAGCATAAAGATAGTTTATACGATGCTATCATTAATAACCCTAGAATAGGTAGATTAAGGGATTTAGTGGATGAAGGTGGTTATAATCCAAATGAGCTATATTCTACTAGAGATAATAAAACTCTGTTATTTAAAGTAATTGAGTCTCCTTTCGGGGTTCGACTAAGAGACTTAACATCACCGCAAGTTTTAGAATTAAGAAAATCAATGGTTGATTTGCTTTTAGAAAAAGGAGCGATAATTAATGTTTATGATAAAAAAAATCAAACTATTTTAGATATACTAGAGAATGATCAGAAAGTTCAAAAAATTTGGCAAGATATAGGGCTATTAGATAAGATAAAAAATCATCTAATCTCAAGAGGATTAAAGAGATTTGCTGCTCTAACTGCTGAAGAGAAGTTAGAAGCGCAATCTTCATTGGTTGAAAGAGATGAAGGTTCGGAGATCTCGTTATCGGAAAAGACAAGAAAATTACTGGCAGTAATTCAGGGTTCTAAAAAACCAGAATCTGTTTCTGCAAAGATGGAAGAGTTCCATTGGGGAGCAAATGATATTTTTAATAAGAAAGCTAATAGAACGATAATTTTCAAGCTCATAGAAAAGCCACTTAAAATAGCTAGAGTTCCTTCTCGAGAAGAGTTTTTGGAACTTAGACAGGATCAAATTAATCTTTTATTAGATCTGAATGCTGATATCAATCATATAGATAAAAATTGTAAAGCAATTCTGGATATGCTTGATGAACATGAGGGTGTAAAAAATCTTTGGGGAGAAGAAAGGGCTCAGCTTAAGGAGTTTTTAACTGGTAAGGGTGCAAAATATGGAGCTGAACTAAATAGCGCTATAGCAGCTAGTTCTAGTGCGTCTAGAAATATGATTGATGATATTTCTCAAGAATTACCTCCTGCTACTACCAATATGCATAAGAGTGTTGCTCTTAAACAATCAAAAAAACGTAAACGTGAGGATATATCAAGTAGTGAAGATGAAGATTCTGAATCTTTAAAAGATTCTTCGGAGTCTTTAATAGATTCAATAGAATCTTTTACGACTTTAAAAGAAGCTAAGGTTGCTGAAGCTAGGAAGTCTTTGCCTGTAAGGGTACCAGAACATAGGTTAATTCCTAAAGCGCTCCAAGGGCAATGGGTTGCATCTAATAGAAAAAGTTCAGTTGCTGATGTAATAACCGAAAACAGACCATCGTCATCGTCATTAAGTTTTACCGGTAAAGAAAATGAACGACGCGAATCTATATCTAAAAAGAACGCTGAAAGAGAAAAATAAAGTTGATAATATTCTTGCTATTATCCAATTTATTTAAATTTCTCCCTATAGCCATGTGCAAGATCTCTGACAATAACTGCATTATCACCCTCAGTACGCTTCATTGTTGGATCTTTTGGCACGATCACTTCTCCATCTTCTGAAAAATATGATAAATAGCTGCGCCTAAAAGCTTTATGCATAATAGCTTTATGAGCTTCATTCATTGAACTAGGTTGAAAGACTATAATTTTATAGGCTGGTAAATAAAGCGGTATTTGCCCCATCAATGATACTGATCCGCCTGGCAAAATAAAATAATTATCATTCTGCTCTGCTAAATATAATAATTGAGGAAATGCCGTAATTGTTTTTTTAATTGAGCCATCAACTTCAAAGGCAAAATTATAGAAATGATATTTCATCTCAGAAGTTTTTAGCTGCTTGATAAAATAGCGACTGATATGGTCTAGTGCTGTAGAAGCATCGCTTCCTTTAAGATATTCATGAGTGCAACTGATTTTACCAGTTTTAGGATCATGTTTTCCGGTTCTAAGTCCATTCATGATAAGCAATGTGTGCTGCTTCCCTAGTTTTTGCCATAATTTATGAATATCATTTAAAAGTTTTGAAGCTGATTCTTCGGTAAAATAGCGTATATTTCCAGCTGCATCTGGAGCATCTCCTGGCATCATCACAATTATGTATTTGCTATTTAAGTCAGGTTTATTAGCGATGTCCCAAGTGTCATAAGCGCTTTTTAAAGCAGCTTCAGATGGATTGTTACTTAAGACCGCAAAGGTTAAAGTACGATGCTTAAATTTTTTGATAATTTGCCATTTATGATCAGTATCTATAGTAACTTCCGGAACGATGATATGATCTATAGAGATATCGGCAAAAGCATCTGAATATTGATGGATCATTAAAATACTATAGCTATGTTTCTCATCAAGTAGCTTTTTTTGAGTTAGAATTTTAAGAAATTCCATTCCTTTTTCGCCAATGGCTAGATTAACATATGGATCTTGCAATGGTATCTTACTTATTGCAGCTAAATAATCATCTTGAGCGGATGCATTGCTTACATCTATTATAATGCCTTCAGAATTGGTAAGAACTTGCGATTGGCTAATATCACCAACATTAAGGCTGCTAACTAAAAGTATAATTTTACCGATCATGTTTTTTGTCTATTACTAGATTTTACTATAGAATTTAAGTTAGCAAATATTGAGATATCGTGCAACGTGTTCTATAAAGTTTTTATTTGCAAATTAAACCATTACCACTATACTTTCTATCATTTTAAGCCCTAAGGAATATATTACCATAAATGGATACAGAACATAACGAAGCTACAGATTATCGTCAAATTAGATTAAACAAATTAGATGTGGTTAGAGAACTTGGGATTGACCCATATCCATCTAATTTTAGAAAAGATACCAAAGCTAAGCAAATACTTGAAAAATATGCTGAGCTTGCCAGTGGAGAGCAAACTGATGATGTAGTTATGGTTGCTGGTAGAATTATGGCTATGCGCAATAACGGACTTTTTATCGATTTACATGATGATAGTGATAAAATTCAGATTTTTTCTCATAAAAATAATTTAAGTGAAGTTCAGCAAGAATTGCTAAAGACTTTTGACTTAGGTGATATAATTGGAATAAAGGGTAGGGTGCGCTGTACTCCTAGAGGAGAATTAACCATTGATTCCACTGAAATCACTTTATTATCAAAGTCGCTTTTGACATTACCTGAAAAATATCATGGTTTACATGATGTGGAAACCAGATATAGACAGCGTTATGTTGATTTAATAGTTAATGAAAAATCAAGAGAGATACTGCGTAAAAGATCGGTAATTATTTCTGCTTTGCGTTCATATCTAATCAACATGGATTTCTTAGAAGTGGAAACGCCAATGCTTCATCCAATTCCTGGGGGGGCTATAGCTAAACCTTTTGTAACTCATCATAATACTCTTGATATGGAATTATATTTAAGAATAGCTCCAGAACTATATTTAAAGAAATTATTAGTGGGTGGATTGTCTGAGAAAATATTTGAAATAAACCGTTGTTTCCGTAATGAAGGTATTTCAACTAGACATAATCCTGAGTTTACTTCAATTGAAATCTATCAAGCTTATGTCAATTATGAAGACATGATCAAGATTACTGAAAATGTAATCAATTA